>JAYVBB010000622.1:0-9639 GCA_043750715.1 Pseudomonadota bacterium
CTCTCCGCGCCTCCGCGTTAAAACGCCTTCTCGAACTGCAAGAAAGAGATGAAGTAGTCCGAAACCATGATCGCGACCAGCGAGATGACGACGGCCTCGGTAGTCGCGCGGCCGACGCCTTTGGCTCCGCCGCCGGCGAAGAAGCCTTTGTAGCAGCCGACCGACGTCAGGATGGCGCCGAAGATTGCCGCTTTCTCGAGGCCCTGAATGATGAAGTGCGGCTTCACCATCCAGCGGATTTTTTCCAGGAACGTACCGACGTCGATGTCGAAGAACGCAACCCCGATCAGGAACGACGTGAACACGCCGACGAGGATGAAGATGCTGGTCAGAAGCGGCATCATGACGATGCCGCCCAGGATCCGGGGTGCGACGAGGTAACCGTAGGGGTTGACGGCCATGACGCGCATCGCGTCGATCTGCTCGTTGACGCGCATCGTCGCGATCTCGGCGGCCATGGATGAGCCGGCGCGGGCCGTGACGAGGAAGCCCGTGAACATCGGGGCGATCTCTTTCGAAAGCGCGATGCCGGCGGCCGCACCGAGCATCGACTCGGCGCCGAACGTCCGGAAAATGTCGCCGAGGATCAGGCCGAAAATCGCGCCGATCATGACGGCGGAAATGACGATGATGCCGAAGCTCCGGTTGCCGACGAACTCGAGCTGGCGGATCAGCAGCTTCGTCTTCACCGGCGGCGCGACGCAGCTTTGGAGCGATCGCGACAGGAACAGCGTGTACTTGCCGATCGCCGACACCGGTTGGGTGGCGAACTCGCCGAACGAAGTGATGACGCGCTCGAATGACAAAGGGAGCTCCCCGTGCGGGTAACCCCCCTAGTTTATCATGACGTCCGGACCTTCCGGTCGGCGGCCCATCAATGGGCCGGCGGAGTCCACTGGGCAGGTTGGCGCTCGGCCGGCACGCCCTTGTGGCTCAGGTGTTTCAGGTTCACGAACATGCCGTCGGCGATCTTGCCCCAGCCGTTCTGTTCGACGATGAGGACGCGGTCGCCTTTGACGAGCTTGCCGACGACGGCGGCTCCGTCCTTCGGCTCCGAGGCGATGGTCACATGGTCGCCTGCGACGAAACGCACGACGCGGCTCTTGTCGACGGTGGCGTTGGTCGCCGGAGCGGGGGTGGCCTGGGCCTTCGCCGGCTCAGGAGTGGCGACCGGCGCGGGTTCCGCGGCGACTTCGTTGGCGGAGCTGCCTTGGGCTTCCGCTTCTTCCCCGTCGACGGCCAACTTCTCTTCGTCTTCCTTCGAGCCCGAGCAGGCGCTCAGACCGACGGCGGTGAAGAGGACGAAGGGCAGGATGACGACGCGGCGGAGATTCCTCATGGCGGATCCTTTCTGATGCTTATGCCACCTCGTCGGATTCGGCTTCGGATCCTTGAGGGAAATGCCCGGCGTGTTCGGGCCAAAACCCCCTTTACCTTTCAAATCGCGATTTCAACCCCCTGAAACCATGAATTTATTGATCTTAAGTTAAAGAACGTACCAAACCTGCCGAAGCCCCTGTTGTGAATTTCGCGGCCCGAACTCTCGGGCCCTGGAGGATCCGATGCGGCGCGCGCTTTCTCGTCTTTCGACCGGGCTTTTCATCGTGCTCAGCTGCCACGGTCTCGTGGCTTGCGGGGACGACGCGAACTTCGCCGGTCCCGGCGGAGCCAAATCGGACGACGCGACCAAAGGCAAGGGCGGCAAGGACGGCACCGACGGGCAGGAAGAGCCGCCGGGCGGCGAGGGCGATCCCGCGACGCCGGCTCCTTTCGCTTCGCTGACCTGGTTCTGGCAGTGCGACGCCGAACCCGTCACGGCGCCCGCGCCGGCCACCGACAAAGACGTCGTAGTCGAAGGCATCGGCCCGCACCAGTTCGACCGCGACCAGCTTCGCGGCACTCCCGTCACCGTATCCGGCCGCATCTGCGAGCCCGAGCAGCTGCCCCGCGACTTGGTCTTCGTCGTCGACGTTTCCGGTTCGATGCTGGACGCCGGCGGCGGCGTGGGCACCGGTAACGATCCGGTCGATGCCGCGGGATCCTGCGGCCGCCTGACTGCTTTGCAGCAGACGATCAACTCGATACCGGCCGGTACGGCGCGCTTCGGCCTCGTGACTTTCAGCTCGAACGTTCAGGTCCAGTCCACCGGCTTCTTCGACAACGCCGACGCGCTGTTCGCCAACGTCGCCCCAGGCGGCACCATCGCAACGGTGCTCTGCGCCGGTGCCGGCGGCACCAACTACCAGGCCGCTCTGGGCAACAACAACGGTAAGGGCGCCGGGGCCCTGCTGGGGCAGGGCGCAGACAACGCGACCAAAGAAATCTATTTCATCTCGGACGGCCAACCGGATGCCTTCCAGGACGGCATCACCGAGGCCACGCTGCTCAAGTCGGCGGGCGTCGCCGTGGGCACCCAGCAGATCAACGTCACGATCGCTGGAATCATGTTGAAGGGCGTCGACCGGGTGATCGAGCAATCGCTGGTCTCGGTCGACTCCAATGGCAAAAAGCTTTACGCCCACGTCGAGGACGCGGCGGGCCTCACGAAAGTGCTGGCCGAGCTGGCCGCCAACGAGGTTGCGGGCGGCGATGTCAAGTATCGCCCCATCGGAGCGACTGCTTACACGACCCTTAGCCTCATGGACCACCTGCAAGGGTTCAATTTCACGCTGCCTTCGTTTAATATCGACATAGACGATGCGCCAGTAGGCTTGGAAGTGCTGTTCGAGTACTTCGACCGGCACGATAATCGGTATCAGACCGGGGGTAAGATCCTATGGGTTACGGACGACGGTACTTGATGCTGGCGGCGCTCGCTTTCACGGGCGCCAACGCTCAGGCCGAATGTCTGTCCCTCACCTCCGGGCCGATCGTCTACGACGTCATCGGATGCAAAGTCCTGACTCCCGAAACGGCCTTCGACCTGTCGAAGGAAAAGTACGGCTGGATCAAAGATCTGGACGCCGCCGGGAAGAAGCAGTTCTACGACACCTACCGGGGGACTTACCTCAAAGGCAAAGTCGTCAAATCGAGCGCCCAGACCAAGGGCATCGCAAACGAGCAGGGCGCGCTGAACGGCGACACGATCTACTCGATGATCCTGCCGCCGGCGACGCAGTGCAACCAGATCCTCGGCAAACGCATCGCGGGCAACCTGAAAGAAGTGTGCTGCGAGGGCGGCGGCCAGCCGCCTTGCCTCCTCGACACGTCGTATCTGATTCTGCAGCCCCAAGTGATCGGCGGGGCCGAATCCGCCGCGGGTGACTCGACGCGCACCAAGGCCAAGCAATCGAAGGACTACCAGGCGGCCGAGAAGCTTTACCGCGCGAAGAAGTACAAGGATGCCGTCAAGCTCTACGAAAAGGCCCGTCCGAACGACGAGCTCGACGTCACGGGATTTTACCACCTGGCTTTTTCCTACCGCGAAATGGACCAATGCAAGGACGCGGTCGGACCCCTCAAGATCGTCAACGAGAAGGCGCAGAAAAAGCAGATCTGGGCGGACGAGGAAGGCACGGCTCGTAAGGCGCAGTTTCTGCTGGCGCGCTGCCACGCGAAGCTCAACGACCCCCAGAGCGCCGTGCTGCTCCTGAACTCCTATCTGCTCGAGCCCAAGAAGTACAAAACTGAAATCGTGCAGTCGCTGAAACACAAAGACTTCGGCTGGATCCACACCTCGAAGGAGTACCGCGACTACAAGAAGGAAGCGCAGAGCAAGCTGAACAAAGGCGGCTGACGCTACTTCAGGTGCGCGATCCAGCGACTTACCGCATGCCGTCTGTGACTGACGGCATTCTTTTTTTCCGCCGGGAGCTCGGCCATCGTCTGGTCGGTGCCGTCGACGACGAACAGCGGGTCGTAGCCGAAACCGTGGGCGCCGCGTGGCTTCTTGACGATGCGGCCCGGGCATTCGCCGCGGAAGTCGTGGCCTTTGCCGTGCTCGTCGATGTAGTGGAGGACGCAGACGAAGCGCGCGGTGAGGGCGCGTTCGGGGATCAGCTCGACTTCCTCGAGGAGCTTCGCGTTGTTTGCTTCATCGTCCCCGTCCTTGCCGGCGAAGCGCGCCGACAGGACGCCGGGGGCGCCGCGGAGGGCATCGACCATCAGGCCGGAGTCGTCGGCGAGGACGCGTTCCCTAGTGAACTGGCGGACGGTTTCCGCCTTGATCCGGGCATTCGCCTCGAAGGTCGAGCCGGTTTCGTCCCAGTTGATCCCGGGTTTCAGGTCCTTAGCCAAGCGGACGTCGAACCGCCCTTTCAGCATGGCGCCGAGCTCTTCCGCCTTGTGGGCGTTGTTGCTGGCTAAATAGAGGATTGGAACCGGGCCTTTCATGAGGTAAAGATAGCCCATGGCCGAAGCTGAAACCATCATTAGTCGCATCAAGCAGCACCTCCCGTCCGCCGACGTCAAGGCGCGCGATCTGACGGGCGGCGGCGACCATTGGCAAGTCGTGATCCGAGCGAAGGAATTCGCCGGCAAGAGCCTGATCGAGCAGCACCAGATGGTGTACAAAGCTCTCGGCGAAATGATGAAGCAGGAAATCCACGCGCTGTCGCTGGACACCAAAGAAGCTTGATGGGGTCGGGCACGTGCCTGACCCCATTATTCGGAGTGGCGGTTGCGTTGGCGCTTCAGTTCTTCGCTGCGAGCGCTTTGAACCATTTTCTTGAGATCGCCGGAGCTCTTGAGATAGCGCACCAGGTTGCCCATGATCAGCGCGTCCTGCTGATACGGCACCGTGTAGATGCCCATGTCTTTGAAGTATTCGATCGCCCGGTCGACGACGAGCTGCGGCTCGACGCGCCTACCGTCGACGAGCTTTTGAATCGCGGGCGTCATGTAACGCTGCGTGACGTACTGCGTGATGGGTTGGCCTTCGAAATTCATGGAAACTCCGGGCCCCCAGCGGGCCGTGCTATAGTTAGGTATCGGCCCGGCCGGGACCGAGGTTTAGAAAATCCCCCAATACAAATAACTTAACCTGTAGTATTAGATGGTTATGTCTGCCATCCCGATCCAGCGAGGACGCCGCCCCGAAGCTTCGAACGAGCCCTTCGCGGGAATCTTTCGGACGGAAGACGGCGCCGAGCGCTATGTGGAAGATTCGGGCGGCAACCTCCCCGCGCTCTTTTTCATCTACTGGCTCGGCTGCTCGGACAAGCATTGGAAATATCCGATGGCGCACCTCGCAGAAGAAGGCGCGCACCGGACCTTGTGGATGGACTTTCGCGGCCACGGCCGCTCGGCGCCGCTCGCGGGAAACCAGCGCCTCTCGATTCCGATGATTCTCGGCGACGTGCGCGAGGTGTGCAAAAAGCGCGGCATCAAAGGCGCGACGTTCCTGGGCCAGTCGATGGGCGGTTGCATAGCGCTCCGGCTCGCGAGCGAGCAGCCGGAGCTGGTGCGGTCGCTCGTGCTGCTGGCTTCGCCGGGACGCGATCCTTCGCTGGCTTTTCCCGTGCCGAACGTGACGAGGAAAATCTGGAAAGGCCTGATCGAGCTCAACCGGCGCGTGCCGCTGGTGCTGGAGCTCGCTCACAAGGCGTCGATGCCTTACGTGAAGAGCCCGTTCTTTCACGTGCCGTTCCGCGAGTACATCCGCCACACGGGATTCAATGCGAGTCTGGCGAAGACGGAAGACATCGACGAGTATCTGCGCAAGGTTTACGAAGTAAGCCCCAACCGGTTCTACGACCTCGCCGCCGAGGTGTCGGAGTTCGACATCGCCACCCTCGCGCCTCCGGTGAAGGCGCCGACGCTGGTCATCGCGGGCGCCAAGGACACCGTCGTCCCGCTCGCGGAGTCGCGGCGCCTGGCCGAGCACCTGCCCCGGGGCGAGCTCGCAATCGTCCCCCACGGGAGCCACTGCCCGCACTTCGACGACCCCCGGCTGGTCAACGGCCTGATTTCCGACTTCCTGAATCGTCACGGTGTCTAAGCCCGGGTGCGAGAGGTCCAAATAGGGGCTGACGGGGGGTGGGGACGCTTGGTATAAGGGTCACCTGCCAAGCCGCAATAGCTCAGTTGGTAGAGCAGCTGATTCGTAATCAGCAGGCCTCCGGTTCAAGTCCGGATTGCGGCTCCAGATCTCTCCGGGTTCTTTTCAAGGATTGCCGCTTCTGCGCGGACCGACGCCTCGAAGTGCCCCGAGTCGATCGTTACAGTGAAAAGACTGCCTTGACCGGGAACGCTGCGAGTCAAGACGAGGCCGCCGCCGGAAGTGACGGCCAACTGCCTGGACAGGCAAAGACCTAGGCCCGCGCCGCTGCGATCAGCGCCAGCCTGCCCGAAAGGTTGAAAGAGGTGCGACTGCATGCCGAACGGGATGCCGCAGCCAGTGTCCTCGACCTCGAACTCGAGAAGCCGGCGATGGCTTGGCGCGTCGCTCTTCATCGTCACGCGCAGGTCGATGCGTCCATTTTTGGAGAACTTCAGAGCGTTGCCAACGACGTTGAAGAGGATTTGCTTCACTCGTATGGCATCGACCTGTCAAGGGTTCGCCGATCGTCAGCGCGAACCAAGAGTACGGCTTCAACACGCGGTAGACGATCAGTGGCAGGATCACGGCGAAAAGAGTGCCAACCGCGACGTTAATGCCGACGGCATTCGGAGCCAGACGCTGCGTCATGCTGCGGGCGACGCCAAGCGCCTGCACGTGAAAGAGAAAGATTACGAGCGACTTCGAGCCGCAGTAGGCCAAGGCGTCAAAACCGCGCTGAACCCAGCGTAAGTCCCTGGCGAGCGCGAGGGCGCCCATCGACAGGAAGAACTGGAGCGTCCAGGCCGCGACCGCCACGAAAGGAATGAGGACGAACGCCGTGATGCTGCCTTCGAAACCCTTGAACTGAATTTCGGCAAGGCACAGAACCAATGCGGCGGCGCAGACGAGCAGCGCGCGCTGGCGACCACCTTCGGCGACGATTTGACCAGGCAACGAGTGCAGAAGTTGCCCTAGAGCGAAGAAGATATTCCAAAACCCAAAGAAATAGACGTAGTCGCCGAACGGCGACGGGGCCTGGAGGTGCCAAACGTTCACGACCAGGTACAGTGCGAGCGAGGCCGCGAAGGCCAGGTTGGTGCCGAAGCCAAGCTGCTTCCAAAGCCGCGCCAGGACCGTCGCGAAAAACAAAGCGTGGAAAAACCAAAAGATCGAAAACGGCAAGAGAATGCTGCGAGCGAGGCCCCCGGCCGAAAGATCGGCGAGGGCACCGTGCCGCCAGGCCTGGAGTGTCAAAAACAGGGGCGCCCAAATGGCCAAGGGCAGGAGCAGGCGGGTCACGCGCTTGCGCATGAACTTGGCCCAGGTTTCGCGGCGTCCCCCGAAGGTGGCGACGGCGATCCCCGAGCCGATGAGCATGACGGGCATGTTGTACAGATGAATGAAAGCCGCAACGCGGGCTAGCCAGGGCGACGAGGCTCCGTAAATCTCCTGCAGGGCGTCGCTGGAAGTGACTCCGACGGTGTGGATCAAAGCCACCTGCAGGATGGCAAGGCCTCGGCTCGCGAACAAGACCTGGGAGAGAGTCGAGCTGGGAGGCGGTGGGGTTTGCGAGGTGTTGGCATCTGCTGCAGTCATGGGCCGGCCTCATACCACCGCCTGTAGGCTTTGCCACGCGGTAATTCCGCTTGGCGAACGCGGAAGGGCAGTGATGTTCGTAACCTGCGAATCAATAGGCGGGGTCCGTTTCGCTTGATGGCTACGGAAACAAGTGTTTTGGTTAGTTAATCGGCCACTTCCGCTTTGCGGCCGCAGGTCCCTCCTTTACAATTTCTCCATGCAAAAAATCCTCGTCCTCCTGGTCCTGCTGTCGGCCTGCAAAACGAATGACGATTCGGCGCTTCGTGCCGACGAGCTCTCGATGTCCCCGGTGGCGCCGTGTGGCATCAAGAGTCAGGCGGGAGACTTCTGCTCGGTCGACCTCGCGACGGTGCATCCGACGCAATTTGCGGTGGGACTGAAGGAAGTCGAACAGAAGCAGGCGAAGTACCACCAGCTGCCGACGGCCGAGGCAAAGGCGGAAGCGCTCCGCGCGGATCCGGGCATTGCCGTGATCGGGCCCAGGGGCGAACCATATCTGATCGATCACCACCATTTGTTCCGAGCTCTGTTGCAAGAGCACGTCGCCCGCGGCTTCGTCAAAATCGCCGACAACTTCGCGGATCTCGGGGTCGGCGAGTTTTGGCGGCTGCTCGACTCCAAAGGCCTCGTGTTTCCTTACGACGAAAACGGCAAGGGACCGCTGCCGCCGGAGAAGTTTCCGACGACGCTAGCGGAATTGAAAGACGACCCGTACCGGACGCTCGCTGGACTCGTGACGGCGCGCGGCGGCTTCACGAAAGAAACCGTACCGTTCCTGGAATTTCGTTGGGCGCAGTACTTTCGTCCGCTGGTCGCGATCGGGGAGGGCGACGCCGGAATGGAGACGGCCGTGCAAGCTGCCCTGGCGATCAGCCATGCTCCCGAAGCGTCGCAGCTTCCGGGATTCATTCCCGCGCCGTAAGCCACTTCAGGGGCATTTCTCGAGAGGCGCGGTTTCCCGCGGAACCCGCCCGTGGCGCGGAATGCCGTTGCAGTGGAGTCTCAGGTACTTTCTCGACGGGGCATCGGGGCAGCTGCTCGGCGCCGTGCCGGGGAGGTCCGAGACTTCGTACGCGCAGCCTTCGGTGTCGTACGATCCCTCCCGCGGCAGAAACGCACCGACTAATACATGGGGGCAGTCTTCGTAGGTGACCTTTGCCGCGCGCAGCGAGGCGACGAAGTCGAGATCATTGCGCACGCCGACGCTGTTGATGCTGTTCACGCCCTTGACGTCGAGAGTCAGGGTCCCGCCCACGGGTTGTACCGCGCCATACTGGGCACTGCCGTCGATCGCGCCCTTGAAAAAGACGGTGCCTTTGTCTTTGGTAATTGCGGAGGACATGCTCGCATTCTACCGCATATTTTATGCTCGCGGAATGCTTATCCAGTCGATATTCTGAACTTTTCCCGTAAAGCTCGAGGTCCGCTGATGCGCTGCTTGCCGCTCGTTGCGTTGTCGCTCGTATGGTCCGCCGAAGCCTTTGCTTTCACGGTCACGAATTTCGTCCCGGACGGAGAAACTCCCAACGTCCGCCAGATCCAGGTCGAATTTTCGGAGCACATGGTGCCGTTTGGGGATCCTACCGGCGCCAAGCGGGCGTTCGACGCCAACACCTGCGCAAGCAAAGGCGAAGGGCGGTGGATCGATTCGAAGCATTGGGTGTTCGACTTTCGCAAGGACCAGCCGGCGGGCGTTTCCTGCTCGCTGCATCTCGATCCGGCACTGAAGGCGATGGGCGGCAGCAGCCTGGCGGGAGTCGCGACGTTTTCGTTTTTCACCGGCGGCCCGGCGATCATGGACTCGAGGCCAGACGAGTACGGCGTGGCTGAGGACGCTGCTTTCGTCCTGACGCTCAACTCCGAATACAATCCGGCGTCGATTCTGAAGAACGCTTACTTCCAGGTGCCGGGCATCGCCAGCAAGGTCCCGTTGAAGATCATCGCCGGAGCGGACCGCGAAGAAATTCTGAAGGAAGTGTTCAGCTACGACAAACCGGATGCGGAGCTTCTGAAACGCATCGTCATCGTCCAGCCGACCCTGCTCCTGCCTTCGAGCAAAA
>JAYVBB010000623.1:0-4505 GCA_043750715.1 Pseudomonadota bacterium
AACTTTTCGACACGACGTCGCTGATGATGTTCGGCGCGGTTTCCCGGGCAGTGTTCGTCATTTCGCGCGGAGGTGTCGTCCTTTACCGGTATGTCGAGCCGACGATTCTGACTCATCGCAAGCCGGCGGAGCTGGTGGCGATCGTCAAGGATTTGGCCGACGCGAATCTGCTCGATCCGACGAAAAAGAAGGTTGCTTAACGGTTACCGCTGCACTCGATCATGCGAAATTCCGCCGAGCAACGATCGACCGCGCCACCACAGTCAGAAGCAGAATGGCGACCCAAATCGGGCAAAGCCAGCAGGTGGCGCCGGGAATGATCAGTAGCAACGAATAGAAAATACCCGTTTCGCCTCCCTCTGCGAGTCCCGTCGCCAGGCGAAGCGAGCGATTGTCTGCTTTGCCGCGACCTTCGCGTCTTTCGAGGTCGCCGAGGGCCAAAGCGGAAGTGATGCACAAGACATAGAGAAAGAGAATGACGAGCCACCAAGTGCGGAATTCCGGCCGACTCGCCGCGAAGCCAAGAATCATTGCGCTGTACGCCGCCATGTCGGCGACGATGTCGAGATAGCCACCGAAGGCGGTGACGCGGTTCGTCGAGCGCGCATAGATTCCGTCCGTGCCGTCGAACAACCGTCCGAGCCACCAAAGGACCAAGGCCGGTCCGTCCTGCCCGATGGCGACGGCACCAGCCGCGATGAAGCCCAAGCCACAGCCGAGCAGGGTTACGCCGTTCGGCGTCAGGCCGACCCTCTGATACAACCTGATCAGGGGACCGGCCTTGCCCGAGAGCCAGTTACGGAAAGGTTGGTCGATCATGACTCCCTCAGTGACGCCGTCCCGACACGGCTCCGTCCAGGAACGCCGCATCGACGATCCGGTCTTTGAGCCAGCAAGTGCGCGTATAGGTCACTTTGAACCAGGCATGCGTCTTCTTCGCCGGCAAGCTGTCTCTTGACGCCAATCACTCGAGCGTCGCGGAGATCGCCACGGCATCGTCGGTCACGGTCGTAAGGAGTTCGACCCAGGAATTCCTGACCTCGGCGGCACGCTCATTGCTGATGCGGCGAGGCGTGCTGTTGCCGATCAAATACTTGGACAGGCTATAGTAGAGGTTCGTCGAGTTGCTCGTCAGTCCCAGGGCCGCCTTGACGCGTTTATAGACGGCCGGCCGGTTCTGACGCAGGTGCGTCGTGATCGCGGCGCCGAGCAAGCGGAACTCGGACTTGGTGATGTTGATGCCGGAACGCTTGCAGTTGGCGGGGTCGTCGATGTTGCGGCTGAACTGCCAGTAGTCGCTCAGGCTCGCGGTCTTGGACGGGGTGGGGACAGAGCAGGCTCGCTGGCGGAGCGTCCGGTCCGTGAACGAGACGGCGCCGGTCCCCGGATTTTTGTAGTAGAGGGCCAGGCCGTCCTGGCCGGCGTGAAAGCTGGCGAGCAGGGTCACTTCCAACAAAGCCGCGTCCCAGTAGGGGGCGACCGTGCCGTCCATGAGGTTGCGCGCTTGCTCGGCGATGTAGACGGCGAGGAAGTCGGTCAGCACGGCGCGGCCACCAACCGAGACGTCGGCGAAGCCCGAGCCGTCGGTCTTAAGCAGCGATCCGAACAGGGCCGAGTAGAACGCCGGCATGTTCTCGGGCTCACTTTGGGAATAGGCCTGAAGAGAGTCGAGGTAGTCTTTGTCCGAGGCATCGTTCGCGGGACGCGTGTCGCTGACGCCGAAGCTGCGACCCGAGCGTTCGTCGGTGACGTCGTAGTGGACGTTCAGCGCGAAGTTGTTATCGTAGAAGTCCACGCGGACGCCGCCGCCGCAGGTGAGGCCGAGGAAGTTGGCGAGATCGTAGCTGCTGACTCCCGGGGCCACGGCGCGAATTTCGCGCGGCAACGATTCGAGGGTCACCTTGCGCCCGTCCAAGCGGTCGTTCAGGCGGTCGACGATGCCTTTGACCGCGGTGATGCCGCCGAATCCCGCCACCTTGCCGCGCACCTTCGAGTGGGAGGCAGCGTACGCCTCGCCGACCGTGGCGCTGTCGCACATGGCGTAGCCGTCGGTCGCGAGTTTGTCCATGGCTGGCTTGACGCGTTTTTCCATGAAGCTGAGAAACGTCTCGCGCTCGCCCGTCGGAGGCTGCTCGCCCATATCTATAGACACGTCGTAGTCGAAGGCCGCGGCGTTTGCCTGGAAAGAGACGGCGACGAAGGACATGGCGATAAGGCCACGGGCGAAGGGCATGGCGTTCATGGGCGTGAGCCTCTAAAGCGGGTTTTTTTGAAGGACAGGGCAGAAGGAAGGACACTTTGTATTAGTAGTTCTACATCATATTTTATGATTATCAATAGTTTTATAAAATAGTATTAAAAATGGAATCGAGCGACTCACCCGGGGATTCGGGTAAATCGCTGATATCAGGCAGTTAAGCAACTCGGCGCCTCGGCCTTTCGTCGTTTTAGCGACGATCGCTGCTTTGACGGTTTGGGTCTCAGGTTGGCTCTTTATCAGGGGCGCCCACGGAGCGGTCGCCGCCGGTGCTGGCGCCATGATCGTGGCGCATTTGGTCGTGAAATTCTCTTTGCTTTGACGCGCCCGGCGAATCGAACGATCTTGGGGTCCTTGCAGGAAGAGGCAAAACGTCTTGGCCAGGGGTATCAAACGTTGATCAACGATATTCTGGCGGAGCACGTGAAGGCCGGACCATGGGTCGATAGCACTAGAGGTCGAACAAGATGATTCCGCTAGCGATGGCGTTCCTTTATCGACTCATGCTCATGCTGCGCAACCAGCGGTTGCGCCCTTTCACTCTCGTCTTACTCCTCGCCGCCTGCGGCGACGGCGACGGCCCCGCAGGCACGGCCATGCATCCCGCCCTGGCCGCCTGCACCAGGTACGCACAGAGCACGCCCGTCTCCTGCACCGAATACCGCAACATCAGCGACGCCGACTGGGCGTCGTTGAACGGCTCGTGCGACCTCGTCGAGGACGGCACCTGCTCCCAGCAAAACACCCGCGGCGCCTGCCGGAAGCTGCGGTCCAGCGGCATGACCGTCACGGAATGGCACTATAAATGCGCGGCTTCCGGCGAATCCTCGTGCGCCGTGCAGCCCTCCCAGCTGCAGTCCGAATGCCAGGCCGGCGGCGGCACTTACATTCCACCTGACGAGGCCGGCTGAGCTCTGGTAAACATACGGTAGAACAACCGTATCGCCGGAGGAAATCATGACCATCAAGCACCTGGGTGCCTTTGCGTTCGCGTTCGCCCTGTCGCTCCCCGCCCAAGCAGCCTCGCTCGAGCGCATCACCACCGACGGCGGCCTCGGCCACATCGCCTTCCAGCATCTCGAGATGAACGCCGCGGGCGACTTCGTCGGCGTCACCAACTCGCGTGTCTTCGCGGGAAGCGTCGCCGACAAACGCGTCGGCCAGATCCTGGCGCAAGACAACACGAGCTTCGTGCTCTCGGCGTCGACCAGCTTTCAGGTCGACACGCAGACCGGCCAGCAGACCATCACGGTCGACTTCGACGTGCTGTCGACCCGCCTGGCTCTCAACGCAGCGGGAGACTTCGTGCTCGCGTCCAACACCCGCCTCTTCGTCGGTAACGCGCGCACGGGGCAGGTGAGGGAAGTGGGCAACGGCGGCGCCTTCGCCGATTTCCAGACGGTCCGGATCAACGACGCCGGCCAGTACGTCGCGATCAGCTCGAAGAAGATCTTCGGCGGCAAAGTCGCCGACGTTTCGGCGACGCTGCTGCTCGAAGAGGCGGTCGGAATCTTCGACGTCGTCGAGCTCTACGGATTCCAGACGACCGTCGACGGCTCGGCCGCCGATCGGCGTTTGGCGTTAAACGCCGCGGGCCAGTTCGTCGCGGCGACGCGGAGTGCCGTCTACGTCGGGGATTTGAACGCGATGACCGTCGCCTCGGTGATGGAGCAGCGCCAGGCGGGATTCAAGCACGTGGCGCTGAACGACCAGGGCGACGTGACCGTGGTCACCGACCAGGACGTGTTCGTCGGGACGGCGAATCCGTAATCTTGCTCCGGGACGCTCGACGGTCCCCTTTTTCATGAGTTTGGGGACAGTCGTCCCCCTTCTCAGTCCAAGTACTTCTTGATCAGCTTCTCCGCCGTCCCGTGCTGGCAGCCACCAGTACAGACGTGCGGAGAGTCCTTTTTTGGGGCAGCCACGGTCGGTTCCGGCCCACCGGAAGCGGTCGCTCCCAGGCCGCCAGCCGTCTTGAACGCAAACGGCGCCACCAGTTTTTCCAGGTCGCCCGACCCGCAGCGGGGGCAGGTTCCCGGCTCGCCGGCCTTGAGAAGCAGGGTCGCCGTCTGATCACAAGCGTGGCAAAGAAAGTCGTAAAGAGGCATACCCTAAGGGTAACATGGCGATTTGACTTCGCGAAGCCAGCCAACGAATCGCTTGTTGCATGAAATCATTAACTTTTGTTAAGGTTGCGACCTGATTTTTTATGAAGGAGCGTGGTAGATGCCGGGTATCAAGGTGCGCG
>JAYVBB010000624.1:0-4589 GCA_043750715.1 Pseudomonadota bacterium
TGCGCCGACAAGAAAACGGCGACCGTCGATCTAGCCAAAGGCTCGCTGGTCTTCACGATGGAGATCATGGACGACGACCCGGCGAAGCGTACCGCCTACGATTACGAGTACCAGGCGGCCTTTCAAGGCGACGGCTCGAAGATTACCGGCAACTACGAGGTCTTCTTCGGCGCCAGCCAGCCGGCCTCGCTCGGCGCGTCGACCAACGGCAAGGTTCCGCACGAGTTCACGGTGAACAAGGAAGTCCTCGGGACCTGCTACTAGAAGAGATCCTTCTCGATCGGCAGGTCCCCCGACTTGGGCAGCTCCGTCAGCGAGAGGTTGACGTAGCTGAATCCCTTGGCGCGGCGGTAGATCTTTAGACGCACCTGATCGGTCGGCTCCTTGCCGGCCATCAGGCGTTGCAGATGGTTCAGATCGGCGATCTTTTCCTTGTCGAAGCCCATGATCAGATCGCCGATCTTCAGCCCCGCTTTGTAAGCCGGCCCTTCGACGATCAGATTCGAGATGATCACGCCGTAGATGCCCTCGAGCTCGGCCGAGCTCTCGATCTCGTCGCGCGACAGGATGTTCTTGCCGACGATGCCGATCCAGGGGCGCTTGACCTTGCCGTAGCGGACGAGGTCCCGGGTCACGACCTTGGCGAGGTTGATCGGCGTCGCGAAGCCGATGCCCGGCCCGTCCGAGCTCACCGCCGTGTTGATTCCGATCACCCGGCCACGGATGTCGAGCAGCGGTCCCCCGGAGTTGCCGGGATGAATCGCCGCGTCCGTCTGCAGGAAGTCGTCGTAGGGGCCTTGGCCGATGACCCGGCCCTTGGCCGAGATGATGCCGCTGGTGACCGTGTGCGAGTAGCCGAACGGGTTGCCGATCGCGAGCACGACGTCGCCGACGCGCAAGGAGTCGCTGTCGCCCAGGTCGAGGGGTGTCGCGTCTTTCGGCAGCGTCAGGCTGAGCAGGGCGAGGTCCGTCTTGGGATCCGTACCAACCACCTTCGCAGTCACCTTCCGCTTGGTCTTGGCGAAGAGCACCTCGATGACGCTCGCGCCCTGGACGACGTGGTAGTTCGTGAGAATGTGGCCCTGGTTGTCGATGATGACGCCGGAGCCGACGGCGTGGGTCGACGCCGACCGCGGGATCACGCCCTTCAGGAAGAACTGATAGAGGTCCAGCGAGGGGTCTTTGTTCGCCGTATAGGTCGTGGTCCGGATGTTGACGACGCCCGGGATCGCCCGCTCGGCGATGTCCGCGAACGACTCGTACACCTTCGCCTGAGCGAGGCCGGCCTGCATCGTTAACAACGCTAACGCGATTCTTATGAGCATGCCTCCATTCTACCGGACTTACCCTCGACTTGCGAAATCGCATGGACCGGTGGCCCTAGACAAGTCCCTGGCTTCACGAGATAATTTTTCCGCTGATTCGGAAAATCCTTCTAGCTGCTCGGAGCTGCGATGGCTCTCAATGTCAATCGTATTGCCAAGGTCATGACTTGGGGCGTCGGCGTATTGGTCGTCGGCGGCCTGTCGGGACTGCTTGGTGTTCTCTCGGTCGTCTACGCCCTCGTTTACTTCGGTGACGATTCGAACCTGAAGAAAACGGCGATCATGGCGCAGACCAACCGCGAGACCATGATCTACATGCTCGACGGCGAAACGCAGATCGGCTCGATCTTCGACACCGCCCACCGGCGCTACGTGCCGATCGACGAAGTGCCGGCCCACATGATCAACGCGATCATCGCGGCCGAGGACAAGAATTTCTATTCGCACCACGGCATCGACCCGGGCGCCATCCTGAACGCGGGCATCGGCGTCCTCAAGGGCGGCCGGATGCGCGGCGCCTCGACGCTGACGCAACAGACGGCGCGCAACATCCTCGGCTGGTTCGAGGTCTCCGTCTCCCGGAAATTCCGCGAATGGATCGCGGCTTTGCAGCTCGAACGCCTGTATTCCAAGCGCCAGATCCTCGAATTCTATCTGAACCAGTTCTACGTCTCGGGGAACGGCAACGGGATTGGCATCGCCGCGCGCTACTACTTCAACAAGGACGTGCGGGACCTGGACCTCGTCGAGTCGGCGTTCATCGCGGGGTCGGTGAAGGGACCCAGCGCCTACGACCCGTTCATCAAGTTCACCAAGGAGCGGCGCGAGCGCGCCATCAAGAACGCCTACCACCGGAAAAATTACGTGCTGCGCCGGATGTACGAGCAGTCGTGGATCACGGAAGAGCAGTTCAAGGAGTCCTGGGAGAAACCGGTCAAGTTCAACCGCGGCAAGTTCACGTCGGAGGAGGTCGCCCTCGTCCACCTGATCCGCCAACAGCTGCAACGGAAAGAGATCCTCGAAGGCTTGGGCATCGAGGACCCGCGCGAGCTCTCCGCCGCCGGCCTCAAGATCTACACGACGATCGACGTCGAAATGCAGCAGGCGGCGCAGCTCGCCGTCCGCCGGAACCTGTCGCGTCTGGAAACGATCCTCTCTGGATATAAAGAAGAGAAACCCGAGCTGCTGCAGAAACGCCGGAACCTGACGGTCAACGACTTCTTCTTCGGTCAGGTCACCGAATTCGGCGGCACGGAAAAAGAGCCGACGATCAAGCTCAACTTCGGTCTTCCCAACTGCGAAATTCCGTACGAATCGATCATGCGCTACGCGAAATGGCTCGACCTGCCGTTCTTCCGTGGCTGGCAGGCCGAGGCGAAGGACCTGCTCAAGAAGCTGAAGGTCGGCGACGTGCTGTACGTCGAGGTCAAAGAGTACGACAACGAGACGCACGACGGCATCTGCGAACTGATGAAGCGCCCGCGCGTCAACGGCGGCATGATCGCCCTCGACAAGGGCGAAGTGAGGGCCGTCGTCTCGGGCTTCGACACCAAGGGCTTCAACCGCGCCATGCAGGCCAAACGCCAGCCGGGCTCCGTCTTCAAGCCGGTCGTCTTCTTCGCGGCGCTGCAGCTCGGCTGGTCGATCCTCGACCGCCTCGACAACGAGCGCCAGATCTTCCCGTTCCAGGGCCGGTTCTACTACCCGCGCGGCGACCACGACAGCCCGTACAAAGACGTCTCGATGCTGTGGGCCGGCATCATGTCGGAAAACTTGGCGTCCGTAGCTTTGACCGCGAAGCTCGTGGAAAAGCTGAACCTCGACCAGTTCAAGCAGCTGATGGGTTCGATGGACCTCCTCCCGCACTCGGGCGAGGCGCCGCGCGACTTCCACTTCCGTGTCGCCCGCGCCATGGGCGTGACGCTCGACAACGAAGGCGTCCGCGAGTTCCAGCTCACCAACGCAGTCAACGACCTGGTGCTCGACGTCCAGTACACGAGCACCTACGAGTTCCAGCAGAAGCTGCACAAGATGTGGTGGGGTAGGGGCTACGCCTCCGAGATGCAGACCGTCGCCATGGCGGACGACGACCTGACGCCGTCGCAAAAGGCGACCAAACTCAAGCTCGCGGGCAACAACTTCCTGCGTTACCAGGCACTCGACGCCGCGATGTCGGCCGACTGGAAAGTCATCGAAGCCAGCGTCACCTCGAAGGGTGCCGACGAAGCCTTCCTCGATCCGGCGGTGCAGAAGACGCTCGACCGCTTCCGCGTGCTCCCGGGCTTGAGCAAGCCGGCGCTTGGCTACGTCGTCAACCTCGAGGGCGAGCAACCGACCAAGGCCTACAAGAACAAGGCCGAGATCGACAAGCTGGTCGCGCCGTCCGGCCGGCCGCTGAACAACCTCGACATGCAGGCGATCTGGGGCGGCTCGGCGCTCTTCGGCTCGGCCGACATCACGATGAACGACGTGCTGCTCGACGGCTGGCTGCCCCACGGCAACCAGCAGGCGCTCTCGCAGTACGTCGATAAGCACTATGACGAGATCATGTCGCGGCAGGAGGAGTACGACCTCAACCGCTACTTCCAACATCACGACTTCCGGATCGCCGTCGGCCTCAACTACCTCGTGCAGCTCGCTCACGCGATGGGCGTCACGAGCCAGGTCGAGCCGGTGCTGTCCTTCCCGCTCGGCACCAACATCGTGTCGCTCGCCGAGGTCGCAAAGATCTACCAGACGTTCGTCAGCGGCAAGACCTACCGCTACTACCAGGAAGGCCCGCCGAACCAGATCAACCTGATCAAGAAGATCGAGGACCGCTTCGGCAACCCGATCTTCGAGCCGAAGCGCCAGGAATACCAGCTCGTGATGCCGGAATTCGGCATGCAAATGCGCGAGATCCTGCAGCGGGTCGTCACGCACGGTACCGGTCGCAAGGCCCGCGCCGAGCTCTACCTGACACTCGGCGGCGAAAACGAGACGGACCCGAAGAAGAAGGCCGCCGCGGAAAAACGCATCCGCATTCCCGCCTTCGGCAAGACGGGTACGACCAACGACTACACCAACGCCAACTTCGCGGGCTTCATGCCGTATCCGACGGTCAAGGGTGAGCCGCTCGACCCCGAGAACAGCTACGTGCTCGCGGCCTATTCCGGCTACGACATGGCGAAGCAGATGGTGCGCGGTGCCGTCAAGGTTTCCGGTTCCGTCGGCGCCCTTCCGGCCTGGATCGGCCTGGCGAAAGAGATCATCGAAAAGAAAAAA
>JAYVBB010000625.1:0-1699 GCA_043750715.1 Pseudomonadota bacterium
CGTCATCTCGCGGGGTGCGGTAGCGAGGCCGTCGACGTCGCTCTTGCGCCAGCTGAAGAAGCCGGTGTTGGCGTCGTGCGTCAGCGTGCCCAGCTCGGATTTGAACACCGAGAAGGGGCCGTTCGGCGTCTGGCTGAGGTCGGTGGCGCCGCGGCCGAGGAAAGATTTCACCAGCGCCTGCGTTTTGAAGGAGCGGCGTTCGATTTTGATCGTCCGGGGGATCGCCTTGTCGCTCGTGGTTTCCGGAACCGTGAAGGTGTCGTCGAGGCGGCGCGCCATGTCGTAACGATACGCGCTACCGCCCGTGCCGTAGTGCTCGTCCGTGAAGCGTTTGGCGGTCGTCAGATGCTGGCGGGCGTTGTTGTCGTCGGTGCCGAAGCAAAGGACGGCGGGGACGTTGCTGAAGCTGACGCGGCGTGAAGCCTTGAAGAATGCGTCGGCCAGGCTGTCGTCGGTCGTCGCCAGGTCTTCCAGCAGATAGGCTCCGTACTCGTCGGCGTCTTCCATGTTGTTCGAGTAGCCGAAGATGCAGTTTAGGCCCTTGTTGGCGTTGCGCCAGGTGAGCTGCGGATTTTCTCCGGGCCGCGTCGGGTTGTCGCCGTTGCCGATCTTCAGGCCTTGGCAGGTCGACAGGATCAGATAGCGGGCGTTGGCGTCGCCGACGCCCATGTCGGTCGAGCGGACGTTGCAGCCGTCGGAGCCACCCGGAAGAGCGGTGTAGCGACCCGCGGCCGTTCCACCGTGGGAAGCTATATAGGATATGAGCCCGGCGTCGACGCCGTCGAAGCCGCTGGCGGCGTCCGCGCTCTCGAACTTGTCGCGGGTCATGCCCCAATCGGCGGCCTTGACGCGGGAGTCGGTCCACAGGGCGTTCTTTTCGGCGTCATCCGGAAAATTGCTGCTGGCAAAGAACTTGTCGAGCTCGGCAACGGTGCCCGGGAGGTTGTTGGCTCCGCAGCGCGAGTGGTTCTGCACGGCGTAGCCCGTGATGTAGTGCGCATACGACGGCGTCGACACGACCGCCGAAAACGCCGCAAATGCCGCAGCTAAACGCAGAATCATGGTGTTCCCCCGGGAAGAAGTGGTGCCCAGAGTATAACATGGGCATGACTTCCGGCCGTTTGGTAGAGGGGCTAAACTTTCCCGGAAACTCCCATCGCGGCGAGCCTTTCCAGGAGCGGCGGATGCGAGTGGTAGACGCTCGAGAAGAGCGGGTGCGTGATCGGCATGGCGTGACTTTTCTCGCGCAGCTTCAGCAGCGCGGACGCGAGCTCTCGTGCGTCGCCGACCTGCGCCTTGGCGAAGTCGTCGGCGGCAAACTCGTTGCGGCGCGACAGGTGGTTCTCGATCGGCTGCATCAGGAAGTCGACGATGCCGAACCACAGGCCGAAGACGACGAGGGCGCCGTAGTTGCTCACTCCGCCGAGGCCAAACGACTGATAGAACGGCGCGAGCGGTAAGCAGAGGCTCATCAGAAAGAACGTCAACCCGGTCATCGCGGTGCCGCGCAGGAGTTGCCAGCGGACGTGATGGAGCTTGAAGTGGCCGAGCTCGTGCGCCAGGACGGCGACGACTTCCGAGGCGCCCATCGTCTGCACCAGGGCAACGGAAACGCTCTCTACGTGTTCCGGTTGCCGGAGGAACCAAAATGAAAACCCTGCTATTAATCGCCCTTTCGACGCTGTCACTGCTCGGCCAG
>JAYVBB010000626.1:0-7253 GCA_043750715.1 Pseudomonadota bacterium
CTTTACGAGAAACTCGTTCACACCGGAGGTGAACTGCACTAATAGGTCGAAGCTGCCGAGCGGAACCTGTCAACACAACTCGTGACTACTGCACCCGTCATTCCCAGACGCGCGCAGCAAGACGCTGGGAATCCAGACCCCCGAACGACTTCCGCCCCGCCAATTGATTGTGCGCCGCGCAGTAGCACCGCAGTTGGTCGGCGACAGTCGACTTCCCGCCAAGCGCGTAAGGTCGCACGTGGTCCACGGTCAAGAACCTCGTCTCCGTGCACCGCAAGCCTTGCGCCGACACGTACTCGCAACGTCCCGCCGCCTTGACCCGATCCGCCATTGCCACCGGCGGCCGCCGCGGCTCCATCGGCGGTTGCCTGGCAGCCTTTGCCACCTTCGTTTCCTTGGCGACCGCCGCAACTTTTTTCTCCTTCGTCTCCGCGCGCTCCTCCCGCCTCGCAACACGCCGCGCCGGATCCACCTTATCCAGCAGTAGGTCCGCAGCGCGGTCACACACCTCGGCCAGCGTCGCCCCGCCGAGGATCTCCTGCAACCGCTCCAGCTTTTGGACAATTCCGGCTTCCGCCGTGAACGCCACACGATGCAGCACTTTTTCCGTAGCCCGCGGCGTCGCCGCGGCCGGACGAGTTTCCGGTGCCGCGTCTGCTTCGATCAGCGCCAGCGCGGAACTCGTAGGCGCGGCAGGGGAGGGCACCCGTCGGATCACATCGCGCTCGACTGGCCTCGCATTGGGCGCCACGCCGAGGCACTGCACCTCGCGGCGCGACTTGTTCGCCGCGGCTGCCAAGAGCGTCTCGCAATTCTCCGCACTCAACAGCGGCACCAAATCCGCCGCCGTGCATAACGTCAGCCGCCCGTCGCCAAGCATCTCCAGCAGCGCCGGATACGCCCTCGCCGCCCGTGCGACGCTGATTCGGCGCGTGCTGGTACTCTCCGAGAATTTCAGACCCCGCCGGCAAAAATCCCACATGCCGCTAAAGCCCAGCTCGACAACGATCTTGCGCTCGTCGATCTCCGCCATGTGACGCAAAATCTCGACCTGGCACTGCCGGTCGGTCTGCGCCAGCCGGATAAGGTTCGCAAGTAGCGTCTGATTGTCGGTGTTTTTCAAGCTCGTCATGGTGGAACTCCTGCTTGGTTCCCAGAATTTTTACCACGGGTTTTTTCGGCGCTTTCCCGCGCATTCCAAAGCACGATCTGCGTCTTTCACCAAAGAAATCCGGAGCACGTCGTTCGCCGCCTCCAAACCAACGTACCGGCCTTTTCACAGCATGTTTTTTGCGTACGTACCGCCCCCGATTTTCGCGCCCGAAAAAACCTGTCGACTCCTTTCTTCACGTTCACGCTGAACGTAGAATTCCCAATCAAGGCCACGACCCAACCCGTCCGGCAGGCCGGTGAGCCACGCGCAGCGCGGCTCTGCCCCGACTGATTTTTGGGACCAGCCCTTCAATGCCGCCGACAGCATTGTCTCGATAGTGATCTGGGATCACAAATCGCCCCTCACCGCCCCAAAGGAACGCTTTATGCATTCCCCCTCTCAGGAGGACCCCTCATGAGAACCTTACTGCTCGCATTCATCGCTCTCGGTTTCACTACCCATTCCCGCGCCGCGACCGACGACCAACCTCGCTCCGCCGCCGCGTTCGAAGAAGCCCTCAAAGTCTTCAAACATCCCCGTTGCCAAAACTGCCACCCCGCCGCCGATCATCCGACGCAGGGCGCCGACAAGCACGCCCACACGATGAACGTCCAACGCGGCCCGGCTGATCACGGCATGCCCGGGATGAATTGCGTCGGTTGTCACACCGAAGCGAACTACGAACCCGCCGGCGTCCCGGGAGCGCCCAAGTGGGGGCTCGCCCCGCGCGAAATGGCCTGGCAGGGACTCTCCGATCACCAACTTTGCGAGCAGCTCAAAGACCCCAAGCGGAACGGCGGCAAGACGCTCGCGCAGCTGGTCGAGCACAATGCGAACGATCCCTTGGTGGGCTGGGCCTGGCACCCCGGCGCCGGACGCGAGCCGGCGCCCGGAACCCAGGCCGAGTTCGGGCGGCAAGTTTCCCTTTGGGTGGAGACCGGTGCGGCTTGTCCCTAGCTCCAGCGGGTCGCAGCCTGGTCGTCTAGACGTCAGTGTACAAATCCGTCCACGTCAGTGTACGGCGTCAGTCGTGCTTGGCGGCCTTCAGGAACGGGTCGCGGACGCCCGCCAGGCGCTGGCTGACCTCGGTCATCGCCTGATTCATGATGTCGAGCTCCCAGGTGTCGCCCTTCAGGTGATTCCTGAGGTCGGTGACCCAACGGATGAGCTCGTCGATGAAGCGGGAGCCGTCGTCGCCCATCGAGTCGTTGAAGACTCGGAGCAGGGCGTCTTGCCAGGCGGC
This sequence comes from Pseudomonadota bacterium, assembly GCA_043750715.1. Lineage (GTDB taxonomy): Bacteria > Bdellovibrionota_B > Oligoflexia > Oligoflexales > CAIYRB01 > CAIYRB01. The sequence goes on from JAYVBB010000626.1 coordinate 2,397, forward strand.
GTCGTCTTTGTTCAGAAGATTGACGAGGTTGTTGAGGCGCGTCGTCGCTTCCGACTCCTGCCAGCCCCCGGCGATGCGAAACTGGAAGTGGGAATTGTCCTTCTTATGCAGCCAAATCTTCGAGCGGTTGCCGAGGTTGATGACCATGAAATCCGACGGGTCGGCCCCATGGAAACCGTCCGGCCGCTTCCAAATGACGTGCATACTGCCCTCCGCGTTGACCAGGGGGATTTTAGCATTTAAAGTCCGTTGGTCTATGGGAAAAACGGGAGGCGGAGAGCCATGAGTCTACCTATCACCGGCTATCATTCGTACGAACACTACGTCGCCGACCTCGCGCGGGCGGAAGAGTTCTACATCAAGCGCCTCGGCTTCAAGCGGATCGGCAAATCCACCTCCGAGGCGACGGCCAAGGACGGGATGGAGCGCCTCGTCATGGCGGGCGGCAAAAACGTCCACGTCATCGTGTCCAAACCCGTTCAGGATTGGTCGGTTGCGGCGCTTTACCTCAAAGCCCATCCGGAGGGTATCGGCTTCCTCAACTTCCGGGTGTCGAACCTCGACAAGGCCGTCAGCTTCCTAAAGCCCCGCAAGGCGACGTTCCTCTACGAGCCACAGCAGACCCAGGACAAGAACGGGACGATGGCCCAAGTGGCGATCGCCACGGCTCTCGACGACGTCGGCTACCGCTTCATCGACGATTCGCAATACCAAGGCTTCGGCCCGGCCTTCCAGATGGAACAGGCGCCGGGCAGCTACGAGTCGCCGTACGGCTTCGAGGACGTCGATCACTTCACGTCGAACGTGCGGACACTGCAACCGCTGACGTCGTTCTACGAGAACGTCATGGGCTTCGAGAAGTTCTGGGAGATCGAGTTCCACACGAACGACGTCAACCCGAACCTGCCGGTCGGCTCAGGACTCTATTCGGAAGTGCACTGGCATCCGGCCTCCGGCTGCAAGTTCGCCAACAACGAGCCCATCGCGCCGTATTTCCGCAATAGCCAGATTGACATCTATTGCCGCGACAACCGCGGCTCCGGCGTGCAGCACATCGCGCTGCGCTGCAGCAACATCATGAAAACCATGGAACTGGTCCACAAGGCCGGAGCCAAGTTCCTGGAAGCTCCCGACAGCTACTACGAGGCCGTGCCGAAGCGCCTGGAAAAGTCTGGATTCCGCGGCAAAATCAAAGAAGATATGGCTGAGCTGTCGAAGCTCGACATTTTGATCGACGGCAGCGAAAAGGGTTACCTTCTGCAAATCTTCGCGCACGAGATGGCGCGTCAATGCAAAGACCTGAGCGCCGGCCCGCTCTTCTACGAGATCATCCAGCGCTGCGGTGACGAAGGCTTCGGCGGAGGCAACTTCCGCGCCCTCTTCGAAACGATCGAGATCGACCAGATCGCGCTGAAGAAGGTCGCCGGACGCCTGCCTTTGGAAATGATCTAAATATCGTCTCGCAAGGGGCGAGCGGACGACAAAATGGTGTCAACGCGAAAAAATTCGCTCTCGAGCGCGTAACACTGGTGACGAACGACTCCAACACGGCTACAAATTAGGCTAATTGCCTGCAGGAGTGCTTCGTGTTGAGTAGAAACCTGGTTGTAGCGGCATTGTGTGCGTTCGCTTCGGTTCAGCAAGCATCCGCGGCGGAGGAGGCAGCCAAAGTGGTGCCGACTCCGACGAACCAATATTGGTGGCCGGACCACCTGGATTTGTCGCCCTTGAGAGCGCAGGCCGCGGAGTCGAATCCGATGGGCCAAAAATTCAACTACGCCGAAGAGTTCAAGAAGCTCGATCTGAAGGCGATCAAGAAAGACCTCGCCGAGCTGATGACTCGGTCGCAGGACTGGTGGCCCGCCGACTACGGAAATTATGGTCCGTTCTTCATTCGGATGGCCTGGCACAGCGCGGGCACTTACCGAACGGTCGACGGACGCGGCGGCGCGGGCGGCGGGCAACAGCGATTCGAACCGTTGAACAGCTGGCCAGACAATGCCAACCTGGACAAGGCTCGCCGGCTGGTCTGGCCCATCAAGAAAAAGTACGGCAAGAGGATCTCCTGGGCTGACCTCATGGTCTTGACTGGTAACGTGGCATTGGAGTCGATGGGCTTCCAGACCATCGGTTTCGGCGGCGGGCGAGTCGATCAGTGGGAACCGGACCTGGTCTATTGGGGGCCGGAATCGAAGTGGATGGGCGACGAACGCTTCCACGGAGAGCGCAAGCTCGACAAGCCTATGGGCGCCGCGCAGATGGGATTGATTTACGTCAACCCGGAAGGTCCGAAAGGCAGCGGCGATCCGATGGCCGCGGCGCACGACATCCGAGAGACGTTCGGTAGGATGGCCATGAGCGACGAAGAAACGGTCGCGCTGATCGCGGGCGGTCATACTTTCGGCAAAGCGCACGGCAACGGCGACTCTTCCAAGTGCGTCGGCCCGGAGCCGGCCGGCGGTCCGCTGGAAGACCAGGGCCTCGGTTGGAAGAACAAATGCGGCGCCGGCGTCGGCGCGGACGCGATCACCAGCGGTCTCGAGGGAGCGTGGTCCGCGACGCCGACGCGGTGGAGCGATCAGTACTTCAAGAACCTGTTCGCCTTCAATTACGTGAAGACGAAAAGCCCGGCCGGCGCCACGCAGTGGATTCCGGAGAACGGCCAAGGCGAGGGCATGGTTCCCGACGCGCACCTGAAAGACAAGCGGCATCCGCCGATCATGTTCACGACCGATCTTTCGATGAAGCTGGATCCGAAGTTCGAGGCGATCTCCAAGCGCTTCCAGGCGAATCCTGAGGAGTTTCGGGTCGCTTTCGCGAAAGCCTGGTTCAAGCTGACGCATCGCGACATGGGCCCGAAGTCCCGCTATCTCGGGGCGGAGGTGCCGAAGGAGGACTTCATTTGGCAGGACCCGGTTCCTGCGGCAACTAAGCCGATCTCGGCCGGCGAGATCGCGAAGCTGAAGTCAGCGATCCTGGCCTCGGGTGTCCCCTTGTCCGAGCTCGTACGGGTGGCTTGGGCTTCGGCGGCGTCGTTCCGCGGCACCGACAAGCGTGGCGGAGCCAACGGCGCCCGGATTCGGCTGGCACCGGAAAAAGACTGGGCCGTCAATGAGCCCGCCGAGACCGCCAAAGTCCTGGCCCGTCTGGAAAGCATGCAAAAAGAGTTCAACAAGGGCGGCAAAAAAGTGTCGCTTGCCGATTTGATCGTCCTCGGCGGCGCTGCCGCCGTCGAAAAAGCCGCGAAAGCGGGCGGATTCGCCGTCACGGTCCCGTTCACTCCGGGTCGCACGGACGCCACGCAAGAGCAGACCGACGTCGAGGCATTCGCCGCGCTCGAGCCTCGGGCCGACGCCTTCCGGAATTACTATGCGGCAGACAGCCAGTACTCGCCGACGCAAATGCTGGTCGAGCGCTCGGCGATGCTCAAGCTCACGGTGCCGGAAATGACCGCTCTGGTCGGCGGTATGCGTGTCCTCCAAGGCAATTCCAAGAACTCGATGCCGGGCGTGCTCACGACCAAGGTCGGAACGCTCAATAACGATTTCTTTGTCAACTTGCTCGACATGTCCACCAAATGGCAAAAATCCACGGCCAACGAGGCCCTCTACGAAGGACTCGACCGGAAGACGAACGCCGTGAAGTGGACCGCGACGCCCGTCGACCTGATCTTCGGCTCGCACTCGGAGCTCCGCGCGATCGCCGAAGTCTACGCGACGGAAGACGGTAAGGAAAAGTTCGTGAAGGACTTCGTCGCCGCATGGAGCAAAGTGATGATGCTCGACCGCTTCGACGTCATCTGAGGGCGCCGGCCGGCTGCCCTTGGAAATGATCTAAAACGCTGTGCGCAAGTGGCGCTGAAACCGGTTCATCACGAACAGGTGAACCAGCGCCTGCGTGTAGCGATAGACCCGCCACGGCAGCCGGGGCCGGAAGTCGAGCACCGCCGCGAGGATGTCGTAGGTTCCAGGGATTACCCGGAATTCCAAACGTCCTCGGGCGGACCCGGGAGCGCGCCGGAGCAGCCAGCCACCGTTGATGTAGAAGAGCTGCCTCGTCGGACCGCTGCGCCCCGGACTGAACTCCAAGGACAGGAGCTCCCAACGCACGCCGAACCAGAGCAGTGGGGCGCAGAGAAAGACGATGCTGCCGTCCGGCGCCGTGTCGATCCGGAGCAACGGCCGGACGGCGCGCCGGAGCCACGCCACGTACTCGCGTCCGACCGCCGCGATCTCCGGCTCATGGCGCATCGAAAGGCGTTGCACCGATGTCACGGTGCGCGCGGCGAGCACCTCGCGGCGTTTTTTCGTGTGGGCGGAGACCGAGCGCTCGCCGGCTACGGCGTTGCGAACGGCGTCGTAGAAAGGTCGCGTCTTGATTCCGTAGTGGGCCTGCAGGAAGAGATCCGCCGCGACCATATCGTGACGAAGGCTTGCGATCAAAGGATAGACCAGGGCCTTCGGCGAGCCGGTGATGAGGCTCACCCAAAGGCGCGACAGCCCGGGCGAGAAAAACGGCGTCGAAACGAAGCGGCGCCGGATTCCCATGATCTTAGCCGTGCGTTTCATCATGTCTTTGTAAGTCAGGACGTCGGGGCCGCCGACGTCGAAGGCTCCCACGGGACTCGTCTCGTCGAGGATCACTTTTTTAAGGAGTTCGACGACGTCGTCGACGGCGATCGGCTGGCAGCGCTGGCCGGTCCACTTCGGGCATACGAGCGCCGGCAGTCTTTCGACGAGCCGTGCCATGATTTCGAACGACGAGCCGCCCGGTCCGATGATCAGCCCGGCTCGCAACGCGGTGACGGGCGTCCCGCGAGCCGCCAGCACCGCCTCGACTTCGCGCCGGCTGGCGAGG
>JAYVBB010000627.1:0-4845 GCA_043750715.1 Pseudomonadota bacterium
GACTTTTCGGGAAAGGCGAGCGCGAGGTTTTTCAGTACCAGACCGCGGCGCAGCCGCAACAAGTCGAACGTCAGGAACGCCAGCGCGCGGGCGAAGCGCTCGATGCTCTCGTCGCTTCTGCGGCTCACGAACGAAGCGACGAGTTTGAGGATCCAGTACATGCTCTCGGGTATGCCGGACTTACCAGTGCTTGTCGATGAATTCCTGAGGCAGCTTCAGCTCGTGCGCGTATTCGAGGTCGAGGCCGATGAAACGCACGCCGAGGAAGTGACGCACCCAGTCGGAGCCCTTGAGCAGCAACTCTTTCCAAGGGCCGTCGGCGACGACCTTACCCTCGTGAACGACGATGAGCCGCTCGGCGAAACGGATGCCGATTTCGACGTTCGACGTCACGATCATCTGCGCCGTCTCGGCGCCGCCGCCGGCAAGCGCCGTGATCATGTTCAAGATGATGGTCGACGTCACCGGATCGAGACCCGACGTCGGCTCGTCGAAGATCGCGACGACGGGGTCGGTGCAGAGCGCGCGGGCGATGCCGACCCGGCGCTGCATGCCGCCCGACAGTTCGTACGGGAACATGTTCTCGGTCCGCCCGAGCTTGACGCCTTGCAGCAGGGCCTTCAGCTTTTTTTCCATGTCCGGAAAAGACAGCTCCGTCATGTTTTCCATGGCGAAGATCAGGTTCTCGCGCACGGTCATGAAGTCGAAGAGCGCCCCCTGCTGGAATGCCATGCCGACTTTGCGCAGGATCACCTGCCGCGCGGATTCCTTGGCCTTCCGCATGTCGAGGTCCATCAGGCGGACTTCGCCCGCGTCCGGCTGCAGCAGCCCGAGGAGGATTTTCAGGATGGTCGATTTGCCCGAGCCGCCCGGCCCGATGAGGCTGACGCGCTCGCCCTGCTTTATCTCAAAAGTTATGTCATTCAGGAGGTTTACCCCCCCAAAGGACATCTTTACGCCTGCCAAGGAAATCAAAGTTGACTCCGCGGTTCCCGGAACCTACCCTGAGCTGCATCTAAGGGCCGGACTCGAAAGCCCATTTTATCACAAAGGACACCCGTTGCGCTCTCCGGACGATGGGTTGCTCACCACTCCCGCAAATTACGTCGCGTTGAAGCCCCCACTCCCTTGCGTCGATCCGGCGCGGGGCGCGGGTTTCGTGCACGGGCTTTCGTCCGACCGCCTGCTCATCGAATGGACAGAGAAGCGCGCGACCGAGTACTCCCAGGCGCCCGCCGACATCACCGTGTCCCTGTCCCCGACCCAAACGTTCCATTTCCGGAACGAAGTCATGCGCGTCCCCGCCGAAAAGGCGAAGCTCGGCGACCTGATGAACCTCGTCCGGAAGAACCAGCACATCACGCTTTGCGAGACGGTCGACGTCGAAGCGAGAGACCGCTACACCGGGTTTTCGGACCTCGGCCTGCGTCCCAACGCCCTCCCGGATCTGGCCTGGGAGGAGCTCGATCCGTCCCGGGTTTTTCTCGGTTATAAAGCGAAGTTGCCGCTGCTCGTCACCGGCATGACCGGCGGCCTGCAGCGCGGCGCCGAGATCAACCAGCGGCTCGCCCGCGCCGCCGAGTACTTCGGCATCCCGATGGGCGTCGGCTCGCAGCGGGTCGCCCTCGAAAATCCCGAGCATGCCGCGATCTTCAAGCTCAAGCAGTTCGCCCCGAGGCTCTTCGTCATCGGCAACATCGGGATGGCGCAACTCACCCATGCCGACGCGCTCGACCAGTGCCGCCGCGCCGTCGACATGATCGACGCCGACGCGCTCGCGATTCACCTCAACGTGCTCCAGGAAGTCATCCAAGTCGAAGGCGACCGCGACTTCCGGGGACTGCTCGACCACGTCGCCGAAGTCGCGTCGCGGCTCGGCGTGCCCGTGATGATGAAGGAAGTCGGCTTCGGCATCGACCCCGAGTCGGCGAAAAAGCTCGCGCAGGCCGGAGTCCAGGCGCTCGACTGCGGCGGCAAAGGCGGCACGTCCTGGGGTTACATCGAAGGCCTCCGCGCCGAGTCCCAGGTGACGCGCGACGTCGCGTCGACGTTCCGCGACTTTGGCATCCCGACCGCAATCGCCGTGCACGCAATCCGGCGCGTTCTCCCCTCCATCGACCTGGTCGCCACCGGCGGCATCCGCGACGGTCTTACCGTCGCCAAGGCGATGGCGCTCGGCGCGACGATGTGCGGGATCGGCCTGCCGCTGCTGCGCGCCGCCCTCGACAACGACCAAAAACCCTACGACGTGCTCGAGACCTTCGCCCAAGGCCTCCGCACCGCCATGATTTGCACCGGAGCGCGAACGGTCGCCGACCTGCCGCGTCGCCTCGCGATCAAGCCGGAATTCCTGGCTCAAGCCGCTGGAGTGGTGGATGGATACTGACCTGCGCCGCGGCTTTTTGCCGCCTACGAAGCTGCTGCCCGGGCCGGACCCCGAGGTCGAGCCGGCCAATCCTTCGCAAAGGAGTTCGCGCCTGCCCGGCTTCTACGAGCTGCCGTTGTCCGAACGCCTCGACGCGGCTTGCAGCTTCGCCAAGCTGTCGGCGTCGGAGAGCGCCGCGCTCGGCTCGATGGGCAGCCTGAACAACGAGCTCGTCGACGTCTTCATCGAAAACGGCGTCGGCTCCTACAGCCTCCCCCTAGGCGTCGCGACCAACTTCCTCGTCAACGGCAAAGACTACCTCGTGCCGATGGCGGTCGAGGAAACGAGCGTGCTCGCGGCCGCGAGCCACGGCGCCAAGCTCGCCCGCGTCGGCGGCGGCTTTCACGCGGTGTCGACGGCGCCGGTGATGACGGGCCAGATCCAGCTCCTGCTCGACGCTCCCGTCGCCTTCGACTCGGTGCTGAACGAGAGGAAGGAAGCCCTGCTCGACTACGCCAACCGCGGCCAGGAACGCCTCGTCTCGCGCGGCGGCGGCGCCGTCGACCTGACGTGGAAATACATCGCCGAGATCAAGAGCCTCATCCTCCACCTACACGTCGACACCCGCGACGCGATGGGCGCCAACATCGTCAACACGATGTGCGAAAAAGTGTCGGCGCTGCTTCCGGAGCTCTTTCAGGCCGAAGTCGGCCTGCGCATCCTGACGAACCTCACGGACCGCCGGTTGACGAAGGTCACCTGCCGCGTGCCGCACCAAGCGTTGAATTCTCCCGAGTTCGACGGCCGCCAGGTCGTCGACCGCATCGTGATGGCGTACCAATTCGCGCTGCACGACGTCTACCGCGCGACGACCAACAACAAAGGCATTATGAACGGCATCGATCCGGTCGTCATTGCGACCGGCAACGACTGGCGCGCGGTGGAAGCGGGCGCCCACGCCTACGCTTCGCTCAGCGGCCGATACAAGCCCCTGGCCGTCTGGGAAAAAACCGAGACCGACGACCTCGTCGGCACGCTCGAATTGCCGATGGCGCTCGGCGTCGTCGGCGGCGTGACCAAGCTGCATCCGACCGCGAAGGCGGCGCTCAAGCTCCTCGGCTCGCCGGACGCCCAGGAACTCGCCGGCCTCGTCACGGCGGTCGGCCTCGCGCAGAATCTCTCGGCGCTCCGCGCCCTCGCCTCCGAAGGCATTCAGCGCGGTCACATGAGCCTGCACCGAACCAACCTCGACCTGTTGTCCAGGCAGGGAGCGAAGAAGAAGTGACGTCGGTCTCCGTCCAAGTGCCGGGAAAGGTCATGCTAGCCGGGGAATACAGCGTCCTCGACGGTGGCCGGGCCTTGGCCGTGACATTGAGCCGCGGGCTCGACGTCAAGGTCGTCGACCGTCCCGCCTTCGGCCGCGTCGTCATGGTCGAATCCAACCTGTGGTCCTCGCCAGCGCGACTCGAAGCCGGCATCGACCCGTCCGAGCACCGCGACGAGCCGTTACTGGAAGCGGTCGCCCGCGGCATGGAGCTCTACGGCGTGTTTGGGGCGGAGGTGAAGGTCGGCTCCGAGCTCGAGGTCAGCTTCGGCATCGGCTCCTCGTCCGCTCTCCGCCTGGCCGTGCTCGTCGCGATGGAAGACTTCGCCCGCCTGAAGCGTGGCGAGCCGACGCATGCGCCGGCGGGACTCTGGGCGGCGGCGCGGGAAGCGTTCCGGCTGCAGCGCAACGCCCAAAAACAAGCCTCCGGCTACGACATCGCCACGCAGCTCGTCGGCGGCCTGGCGCTCTTCACGCCGGCGCGCGAGATCGAGGAGTGGCCCGGCGCCTGCGCCCCGCTCGCCGCCCCGGCACCGCTCGCCTCCTTGAACGAGCTCGTCCACATTTACGTCGGCGGCCGCGGCGCGCCCACCGGGCGCGTCACCACCGAGACGCTGTCCTGGCTCAGCGAGCGAGGGCTGCTGCACCGCGTCGCCTCGGCGACCGACGACCTGATCGAAGACTTTCACCGCGCGCTCGAAGTTCCCACCGACGGCAAACGCCGCAACGCCCTGGCCAGGGCCGTCGGGTCTCACCGCCGGATCTTCGGCGCCTCGCCCTATTTTCCGCATGCCCTCGCGGCGGCGTTGGAAGCCATTCCGGACTGCGACGTCCAATGGAGCTTCAAGACGACCGGCGCCGGAGGCGAGGATGCCCTCCTGCTGGTCGGTCGGGAAGCGGACGTCGCCCCCGCCGCGGCGCTTTTGGAAGCAGCAGGCTGGAGCAAATTGGCAAAACCCTTCGCGCTCAAGGGCACGGAGATTCGCCGGCAGGGAGCGAGCCATGTTTAAGGCAGAAGTGCCGAGCAACATCGCGCTCGTCAAATACTGGGGCAAGCGCGACGAAGCGCTGCACCTGCCGAAGAATGGGAGCCTTTCGCTCACGCTCGACGCGCTCTACACGACGACAAGCGTGAGCTTCGGGGACGACGGCGTCC
>JAYVBB010000628.1:0-7056 GCA_043750715.1 Pseudomonadota bacterium
CCGAGTTGAACGAGTTTCTCGATATGTTACGGGCAGATCTGGCCTGTCCCATCGTCCGTCGTTACAGCGGCGGCAAGGACATTCACGGGGCCTGCGGAATGCTGGCGGGGAAATTGACCCAGGCAAGCGCCGAGACCCACTAGCGAATCGGTGCCCGCAAAAGTTCCGGCGCACTCCCGCGTGCAGAGCGGTCAGCAAGTGACCGTCACGCAGGGCACGGGCCCGACGAAGACCTATGTGACGCGGACCATTCACCGCGCGAAGCCGCGCCCGACCTACGATATCGTGCCGGTGACGAGGATCGTCGAAGCCGATACCGGCATTCTCGACTGGGTGCAGGTACGGCAACTCGAGCACGTCGTCCGTCGCGGTGTTCACGACGCTCCGCTGAGCTCAGTGGGCGTGCGGCACCACGATCACGGGCCGGTTTTGCGACAGCATCGCTTTGAAAGGGACCTGCCCGACGTGCATGGCGCGACGATGAAAGACCCGGTGCTGGCCGAAGATGGTCAAATCCGCGCGGCACGCGACGGCCGTCCGCTCGAGCTCGTCCGGCACGGAGCCGGCGACGACTTCCATTTGATAGTGTCCGCCGTCGACTTCCAGCCTCCCGGCGCGGTCGCCGCAACGAGCGAGCAGCTTCTCTTCGGCTTGCTGCAGCATACCGGCGATCTGATTCGGCGACACTTTGGCCGAAGGGAGTTTGCCCCTTTTGAAGAGCTGCAGGTCCGAGTAGGTTTCGACGTGAGCATGCACGAGCGTCGAGCCTCTGACCATTTGCGCGAGCGCGAAGCCCAAGGCGAGCCCGTCCAGCGCCACGTCCGAGAAGTCGTCGGCGACGACGATCGAAAGGCCTTCCTGCGTCGGCGAAAGCAGCGCATTCTCGTTGACTACGAGCACCGGCACGGTCGCCTCGGAGATCAAGCTGACGGCCGTGGAAAAACCCATCGACGTACTGGCGGCTCCGCCTTTGCTGGCGCCGACGACGATCAAGCCGACGCCGTTCGCTTCCGCGTCCTCCGCGAGGCATCTGACGACGTCCCCCGCGGCGACCTCGACTTCGACGTGGTCTCCGAGCGTGCGAGCCAGCGAGGCGACCCGCCGCGTGGCGACGCGGGCCGATTCCTCTTTCAGGACGTTTACCAGGTCCGGCGGCCCGGCCTCGACGGCCGTCGCCAGATAGCTTTTCGTCCAAGGGTCGCAGACGTGGACGAGCCGAAGTCGGGAGCCGGTGAGTCTCGCCAGACGTGCCGCAACCGCGAGCACGTTTTCGAGTCTTTCATCGAATGAGACCGCGACGCCGATCTTAGCTTTGCTTGATGGGAACCTCGCCAACATGAGATCTCCCTCCTCGTGAAACGAGGTCGTTTGCCGTCTGCGAAATGTAAGCAACAATCGAGCCAGCTTGCGCGACGGGCGTCGGGCGAGGCAACCGCACGCGGAACAGCGAACCGACGCCTTCCTTACTTTCCACTTCGAGAAGACCGCCGTGCGCTTCGACCAGACGGCGCGCGACGGCAAGACCCAAGCCGACGCCGGGAATGGTGTCGCGCGTGGCGCGGCTTCTCCGGAACGGCTCGAAGATGCGCATCAGATCATCCGGGGCTATGCCGATGCCTTCGTCACGCACCTCGATGACGGCGTTCCGGCCGTCGTCCTCGAGCGAGATGGCGACGTTGCCGCCGCTCGGCGAGTACTTGATCGCGTTGCTGACGAGATTGTTCAGTACCTGGCTCATGCGTAGGGAATCATATTCGCAGCGAACCTGGATGTCGGGCACCTTCACCGTGATGGAATGGGCGAGCGAGACGCGCCGATGCAGCGCCGCCGCCTGCTCGACGTCAAGCCGAAGATCCCGCTTCTCGAGACTCAGGGAGAACTTGCCCGCTTCGATGCGGGAGCGGTCGAGCAGGTCGCCTATCATTTGGTCCAGCTGGTCGATCTGACGCTTGGCTATCGCTTGAATGTCGTCTCGCTGCGCGGGATCTTCGAGGCCCGGCGTGCTCACGAGCTCGAAGGACATGCGGAGAGCGCTCAGCGGGTTCCTGAGATCGTGCGCCACTGCGGCGAGGAAGCGGAAGTGGTTCTCGCGCGAGTGCTTGAGCCCGTCGACGAGGTCGTTGAAGGCGCTCATGATCTGCCGCAGCTCGACGGGTCCCTCCGGCACGGCGCGCGCCTCGAGGTCGCCCCCGGCAAACGTCCGGATCGCGCTACGAAGAGCCATGAGGGGTTTGTACACCTGGCGGCGGAGGCCGTAGAACAAGGCAAGGATGAGCAGTCCGAGCGTCGCGCTGATGACGGCGCCGAGGCGGTCCGACATCCTGTCCTGCGCGTCGATCGAGGCCTGCGCGTCTTCAGCCTGCTGCTGATTCAGCATCACGAGATCGCGGATCCCGGCGCGGGCTGGATCGAGGAATTGTTTCCCGTGGAAGAACACCTCGGACGGATCGAGGTCCTTCTGCTCGCGGCTGCGCGTGCCGATGTAGGCTTCGATGTCCCGCTGCACATGGGCGACTCGCTGCTTCTCGTCGACGGTCGACGCATGCATCTCGATCCGGCGGTACCAATGGCGGATCGCCTGCTCGGACTCGTCGACCGATTCGCTCGTCGTCTGGCCGTCGGCAAGCGCAAGCGCCATCCGGTCGCGGCTGTACTCGAGCAGATTCTTCTGCAGCTCTTCCGCGGCGACGACGCTGCTAACGGCCTCCGAGATCGTTTCGGAAGCGCGGTGGAGATAGGTCGTCGTCAGGACGAGCGCCGCGACCGCAACGATCCCGCAGAGCGCCAGGAGGCCCGAGCCGATGAGCACCAAAGCGCGAAGGGACAGGGGAGTACGAAACGGCATGTCATTTACCCTCAAGCGGCGGATCTCTATGCCTGTAAGGTTACGTCGCGAAGAATGGGACCAGGATAAGAAGCAAATCGCTACAGCTTGTCTCTCACGGGCTACATGAAACGGTTGGCACTCCGTTTGCTTGTGCTACCTCTGCGAACCGCACAACGAAGGAGGCGATCATGCGAGTCGAGGACATCAAGCCGGATCTGATGGTTCATGCCTTGCCCGTAGACACCCCGGAGGCCAGCCTGCGCGGCGCTTCGGGCATCCACGTCGGGACGGTCGACCATCTCGACGGCGCGGCCTTCATCAAATTGAAGAAGGCGGACTCCAAAGACGGCCGACACCACTGGATTCCGGTGGCCTGGGTAAAAGACGTCGACGACAAAGCCGTCTATCTGAACAAGACGGCAGAGGAGGTCGACAAAGAGCAGCTGGACGAGCCGCCACGGATTCTGCACTAGCGGCAGAAATCGCCAATGAAAGGGCGGGGGCCAAGGCCCCCGCCCCGAGATCCTTCCCGCTCAATGAAGATTGCGCGAAAATCGATCCAATTCTTTTTCGGCCCGCTCCTGGTCGTAGCCGTAGTGTTCCTTGAGCTTGCCCAGGAGAATGTCCTTCTTCCCGGCGATCAGGTCCATGTCGTCGTCGGTGAGCTTGCCCCACTGCGCCCGCATTTTGCCCTTGAGCTGGTCCCACTTGCCTTCGATGACGTTCCAGTTCATTTCGCCTCTCCTTTTTTTTCCTTTTTGTCTGATTTGGCTTTGGTAGGCGACCAAGACGGCGGGTCGCTGGCCGGGAAAGACTCCTCGGAGGCTTCCTGGACGCGATCCTTCGGCGGTCTGGGCGTCGGTTTGGGCGTCGGTTTGGTTGATTCGTCAGGCATTTTGGCCTCCTCTTATGGTTCGACTCATATTGCATGAATCGTGCCTTACCCTGTAAAATCCTCAGATAAGAAATCCGCACCACTTCGAGGGACTCAACACATGAAGGCGAAGCTTTGCATCGCGACCGCTCTCCTTGCGCTCACGGCCTGTCGAACCACCGGTACCTCTTCGTCCGTGAAAGACGATGCGCCCGCCACTGACACGCAAGTCCAACCCGACCCGAAGGCCGTGGCGGAAATTCCGATCGCCGAACCGTTTGCCAAAGGCGAAGCGAACGGCATCGAATGGGAAGCGCGCTTCAACCTGCCGCCCTGCGACCACCCGCCGCACAAAAAAGGCGCCTGGTGCAACTTCGACGACTCGAAGCCGGCGGCCGCCGCGAGCGGCGTCGAAGACCGCATCCGCCAATGGGTCAACGACCCGACGGTCAAATCGGTGCAGCTCGCGTACTTCTCGTTCTCGAACAAGCCGATGCTCAAGATCCTCTGCGACGCCGCCAACGCGCGCGACATGAAGATCACGGCGTACATCCACCGCCAGAACATGACGGCGCCCGTGACGCAGCAGTTGGCGACCTGCTCGCCCAACCTGAAAGTCGAAGCCCGCGGAACCGAATTCGGCAACGGCTACCTCCAACACGCCAAGATCATCATGGCGTCGAAGCAGCTCGACCCGCTGCCTCTGCACCTGGTCCCGGAAGAGCAGCGCGCCGAAGTCGCCGAAGCCCCGACCCGGTGGACGTCCGGGAGCGCCAACATGTCGGCGTCGGGCACCTCGCTCCACTTGGACAACTGGCTCTTCTTCACCTCGAAGTCCGACGACCACGTCGCGCAAGAGAACGTCTGCTTCTTCTACGCGATGCGCACGATGGAGATCGGCCAGGGCGTCGACGAGCGCCTCGACTTCGCCAAGCGCAACAAGGCGTGCCTCGACGGCATCCAGGCGCCGCTGCGTGACGACATCGTGTTCTATCCGGTGCCCCACGAGAACATCACGCGCGCCATCTACCCGAAGGTCAAAGCTGCGATCGACAACGCCCAGTCCGAGATCAAGGTCGTGATCCACCGCCTGACCACGGCGCAAGTCTACAACCCGCTGGTGAAAGCCAAGCAGCGCGGTGTCGACGTCAAAGTCATCGTCGACGACGACACGCTGCGCGTCGGCAAGTGCAACGGCGGCTCCTTCATCGACCAGGTCGGATCGGACGTCCAGGCGAACCGCACGATGCGCGGCGTCGGCATCCCCGTCACCTACATCGATACCAACGGCGAAGTCGGCCAACTGGCGCACAACAAGTTCATGGTCTTCGACCACAAGCTGCTGCTCCAGGGCGCGGGCAACTTCACCGCGACGTCGCTTAACTCGACGTCGCCGGGCAACATCGAAGACTTTTACATCATCACGGTGCCGGAAATCGTCGATGCCTACTCCCGCGCTTGGGACGAGCTGCATAGCCGCTCGACCGAGCTCGCGGACCACGAGGTCGGCAACAACCAGGACGCCAACCTGAAGCAAGGCCAATTCGGCTTCGACATCGACCGCTCGAACTGCAACTGATCGTCAGGCAAAAGCAACTCCCGGCGGCCTTCTGGCAGCCGGGAGTTTTGCTTTTCAGGCCGGACCCTCAGGCCTTCTTGACGTCCTGCATGATGGAGTCTTCGACGAACGGATCCTCCTCGACGGACAGTCCGGCACCGTTCAGGTCGGCAGCGAGGTCGTTTGCCGTGATGTCGACCTTGTCGAGGTCGCTGTAGTCGATGCTGTCGAGCGCTTTGACTTCGCCTTTGGTCCAGCGCGGGCCGTGCGCCGGGTCGGAGGCGAAGCGAGCTTTGAGCATTGCGACGTAGCGATGCGACTTGTTGCCGCCTTTGGTGTCGAGGGATACCGAGTGGACGAACCAACCCAGGGCCTCCTGGGGTTTGGACCACCGGAGAAAGCCGATGCCGACGTTGAAGCAGACGCGCGCCTGGACATCCTTTTGGTGAAGGAGGCCGAGCGTGACGCCGTAGTGCTTCAGACCCTCTGTGAAGTCGCCGTCGCGCACCATCGCGATGCCGGTGTTGTTCAGCATGCTGGCCAGGCTCCGCGAAGTGTCCGCCTCGGGGCTTCTCGCGAGGTAGGTCTCGACGTTCTGGAGGACCTGGAGGCCGTCCTGCGCGCGCTTCTCCGTCTTGTCGATCGCCAACGCTTTCTGAAAGAAGGAAACGGCCTTGGCGGGATGCGAGAGGCTGATCTCCGTCTCGCCGAGCATGCAGAGCCGCTCGATGTTCTTCGGCGCCAGCTTGTATGCCTTGTTGAGGTAGCGCAGCGCCTCGGGGAACTTGCCCTCTTCCTTCAGGATCCGCGCCAGCTCGTTCATTGCCGCGACGCATTGGCCGTCGATCTCGAGCGCCTGCTTGTAGATCGTCTTCGCCTGAGCAGTGAACTTCGCGGCGTGCATGCGCTTGCCGAACAGGATGGCGAACGGAATGGGATTCGGCGCGTCCTTGAGCAGGCGGAGGCTGTCCGACAGGGCCCGGTCGCCGTCTTTGCCGCAGAACTGGAAGACGGTGTCGATCGTCTCCATGTTCTTCTGCGTCCACTTCTGGTCATCAAACAGATGCTTCAGTTTTTCTTCGAAAGTATTGCGCTGAAAGGGCTTGGTCAGGAAGTAGGTGCCCGGGAACTCCTGGATGAGCCGGAAGTCCTCTTTGCCGAGCGAGCCGGAGATGACCAGAACTGGTACCGTCGCGAGCCGCTGCTGGCGGCGGATTTTGTTGAGCAGCGTGACGCCCGACAGGCCGCGCACCCGCCAGTCCATGATGATCAGATCGGCCGGGTCGATCAGCAGATGGGCCCAGACATCGGTTCCCGACGCGAAGGCCAGTCGTCGGCTGACGCCAAGCGGCTCCAGGTAACCCATGATCAGGTTACGCATGCTTTCATCGCCGTCGACCACGACGGCGGCCTGAATTGATGATGGCATCGTTCAATTGTATCAGAATATTACGACGGGTTTGCTGAGAGGACACGGCGGTGGCCAGCCAAAGCCAACTTACCTTTCATCAGCGCGATCCGCAGCGCGGCCTCGTCATATACTTGGTAAAGCGCCGCGGCAGCGTCCGCTTCGCCCAGCTGCCCAAAAGCGGCCGCAATCGCCTCGCAGGTAGAGACGCGGTAGGGCGACCGCTGCGGATTGCCTCTTGGGCGCATGCCTTCCCGTTCCGCGAACCCCGGGTCGTCCTCGAGCACGACTCGCGGCAAGGACGCCAGGGCGGGAAGGCGCTTCACCATCCGCCGGGCCTGCTTCCACGTGCCGTCCGGAATCACCAGGCGGAGCCGCGGCAAGGCCCC
>JAYVBB010000629.1:0-7514 GCA_043750715.1 Pseudomonadota bacterium
CAGGACGCGGAGGCGGATCTCCACGACCAGGCGGAGCTGATCGCGCGCTGGCACGACGCCAAAGGCCCGCTCCGCTACGCTTTGACTCCCCGCTTCGCCGTCAGCTGCTCGGAGGCATTGTTGAAAGGCCTGGGCGAGCTGAAGGCGCGGCACCCGTCGCTCTACGTGCAGAGTCACCACTCCGAAAACCAGGACGAAATCCGCGAGGTGAAACGCCTCTTCCCGAAAGACGCGAGCTACCTCGGCGTTTACGACCGCTTCGGCCTGCTCGGCCCGACGACGATTCTCGGGCACGGCATTCACACCACCGACGCCGAGTTCCAGCTCTATAGGAAATCCGGCACCCGCCTCGCCCACTGCCCGACCTCGAATCTCTTTCTCGGCAGCGGCCTCTGTCCGTTGCCCCGCTACCTCGAGCTCGGCATTCCCGTGGCGTTCGGCAGCGACGTCGGCGGCGGCACGAGCCTTTCGCTCTGGAAAACGATGGCCGCGGCGTACGAAATCCAGCAGCTCCGCGGCCATTCGCTGGCCCCGGACCAGTTGTTCCATCTCGCGACGCAAGGCGGCGCCGACGCGCTCGGACAAGGCGCCGAAATCGGCTCCTTTGCCACCGGCAAGCAGGCCGACTTCCAGGTGCTCGACTGGAAACGCAACCGGTTGCTGAAAAACCGCTTCGAAACGACGGACGACGCCCCACTCCGCCTGTTCGCGATGACGTTCCTCGCCGACGACCGTCTGGTCCGCTCGGTCGTCGTAAACGGCAAGGAAGTCTATAAAAATTGAGCGTGGGCAACCTTTGCCTGGTGGCGCGAGTCAAGCCGCGCTGCGTCCGCGTCGATGACTTCATTGGAAGTCGCTTTTGACTTCAGGACAGGAGGTCCAAATGATCGCTACGAAGACGCCCATGGCAGCTCTCCGCGCCCACCGCCAAAACGGTTACGCCTCGCGCGAGGTCCCCGCGTACCTCTGCATCGGCGGCCAGGAAGCCGCCAAGCCGGCAGGCGGCGAAGCGCGCGGTCCGCGCATCGTCAATATTGAGTCAGCGCCACGTACTGAGGATCCAAAAACCCTGTGACCCAGCTGAAGCGTTTGCCGTCGGTGGTCACGAGCACCAGGCGACCGCTCGCCTGCTCGATGACGTAGACGTTGCCGACCGGGTCGACCGCGATGCCGAGCGGGCTTTGCAGCGCCGTGGCGCGGCGCCGACGGGATTGACGACCGCGGCCGTGCCGCCCTCGGCGGATTTGCCCCACTGCACGGTATTGCTTCCGTAGAGACCGACCACGACCTGGTCGTTGACTGCCGCCGACGCCCCAGAAGCTCCCGTGATAGGTGAGCTCGGTTTCGGTGAGGATGGTGCTGTTGGACGACCCCTGGCCACCCTGTTTGGTGGAGTTGGTCAGGGCCATGACCGAAAGAGAGGTCAGAAACCCCTCTCCCGCGAGGGCTACTCCGGGCGGAACGAAGCCCAAAAGCATAGTCACGAGACTAAGCCCCCGATGGATAGGTTGCGCATGGGGGAATTCGTCTATTTTATTGCCCTATACCCTAGGCGTTCAGAGGCCCCCCGGGGGGCTTTAGGGAACGGGAAAACATCTGCTATAATGAGGCGTTGAGGTAGCGAATTGCGAATCGGCTAGAGGGGCGACGGTGAGACTTTTGACCCTGGCAATGGCAGCTGCGGCGTGGACGTTCGGCAATCCCGTGCTGGCTGCGGTCGGCTACAACGTGCAGCAGACCGTGCTGTATGGCGGCACCACGAAAAGCGAAGCGATTCTCAACTGGCGCGTCACGGAAAAAGAATTCCGCCTCGACGTCACGCGCGGTAACGACACGCGGATCTTCGTGTTCAACGGCCGCACATTTTACGTATGCGGCAAGCTCGGCCAAGCCCAGCTCGCCCTGCTGAAAAAGCTCGCGATCGACGACAAGGATCTGGTGGCGAGCCTTTCGAAAGGCGCCTGCCAGGAACTCGCCGTCGACTTCTCGGCGCGGTTCTTCCTAAGCCCTTACGAAGCGGTCGGGGACGTCGACATGTCGGGAGGCTTCGGCTCGACGCTCGAAATCGGCGAGCCGCAGATCGACCTCGCCGGCTCGGCGCAAAACGTCGGCGGCGCCAAGTGCGTCGACGTCAAACGCAGCTATACCGTGAAGATCAAAGGCAACGCCAAGGCCGAACGCCTCCTGAAAGAATCGGCGTGCAACGCCCCGTCGATCAAATGGCGCCAGACGATGTCGCGCGAAATCGGGATGGCGATGATGCGTCAGCCGGGCGGGCAGCCGAATTTCAAGGCGATGAACGCCGATCTCAAGAAGAATGCGGGCATGTCGCTGAAGTCGTCGGGAACCGTCACCGGCACGGCCGCGGACGGCAAGCCGATCAACCGCACGTACGAAGTGTCGAGCTCGAAAGCCGGCGTCGCGGACGTTATGGAGTCGGAAGTCTCGATGCCGAAAGGCTTCGAGATCATCGACCCGAAGAATCTGGCGGGGCTTGCGGCGAAGGCGAAGATTCCGGCGGTGAAGGGCAGCAAGGCGCCGGGGGCGGAAGATGTCGTGCGGGCGCTCATCCTGGGCGCCACGCTCTAAGGACGATCCGTCATTGCCGAGGCGCCGCAAGCGCCGCAACTACTTCGGGCCAATGCGCCGCTCGCGCGATAGCCAGGGGTGTCTTGCCATGGTTATCGGTAAGGTTCGCATCGACGCCCTTGGACAAAAGGTGCTTCACCATTTTCACGTCGGATGCCGCACAATGTAAGACAGTGCCTCGCTCGGTCTGACGATTGATCTCAGCGCCGCTCGCCAGCAAAAAGTCGACCGCTTCAATGGATCCTACGGCGGCAGCTTGACCCAATGGGAAAGTCTCGAAGCTAGCGCTGAGATTGACGTGGGCGCCGTGAGCGACGAGAAAGCGCATGCTTTCCAAATTACCCATTTTGGCCGCTCGGCTCAGCGGTGTTCCCAGGCAGGGTTCAACGCTGTCAACCTTTGCGCCCAACTCCAGAAGGAGCTTTGCAGCGTCGACGTCGTCATCATATGCAGCCTCGGCCAAGGGGCTTGAACAGGCAAAGGAAACACGGTCTACCTTGGCTCCGTGTTTGACTAGAAGTCGCGCGACGTCGGCACCGCATCGCGTGGCGGCAACCCCGAGAAGAGGAGTGCTGTCGGGAAGATCGGCATTCGGATCCAGGCGATGCTCGAGTAGGTACTGGATCGCTTCGGAATTGCAGCTGTAGACAGCGAGGGATAAATGCTCTGCTTTCACCGGCAGACCGGCAGAGGCCTCCAGAAGCCTTGCCGTTTTCAGATGACCGGCAAACAGCGCCGCAGCAAGAGGATCCGTTCCCACCGCAGGATCCGCTCCGCCGCGAAGCAAGACGGTGACGATGCGATCGCGGCCCAGCGATGCCGCACTATGCAAAGGCGTGCCGCCATTTTGATCCGTCAGATTGGGATCGACCCCTTCGGCAATCAGTGCTTCCACGTATCCAATGTCGTCGTTTGCCGCCGCCGCAGCCATCTCAGTCGTGTGAAAATCCTGCGCCTTGATGCGGTAAAAACACTTGTCGTCGTTGACCCTGATCCAAACTGCGGCGCATAAACCACCAATCGATACCAGGAGTGTGGGAACTGCAAAGTGGATCGGGCGCTTGTTATGCCTCGCCCAAGCGACGAGCAGCAGGCCGGCGATCGACACCAAGAACAAAATAATCGTCGCCCACATGAACGAAATCGGAAAAAACGCTCGGCGAACGACGCCAAAGAAACGCATCCCAACCACAGCGATAGATGCCATGCAAGTAACGCTAAGATATATCGACGCCCGCTTCACCATCGATACCATTTACTACTTCTGCGAAAGCCTCTCGGAGAGCCGATTCAGGGAATCCGCCACTTCCGAAAAGGCATCGTGCGCGCGGAGCTTCGTCTTCACTTTGTAGTCGCCGGCGATGAGCGCTTCGATGTGGCGGCGGAACGCGATCGTCGGGCCGACCATGCGGTGCGAGAAGTAGACGGATGCGAGCAGGCTGACGATGATGAAGACGACGCCGATCACCCCGGCAGTCATTCCCACGGAACTCACGTAGGAGTGGAGCATCGAGCCGATCTCGTCGTTGGCTTCCGTCAGCGTCGTCACGACCTCGGCGAACTGCACGAACTTCATGTACACGTAGCTGCCGAGCAAGAGCACGAAGATCAAACTCAGGCAGACGTTGATGAAGCCGAGGCGAAGCTGCACCATCGGCTGCAGGAGAAAGTTCTTGAGATGGCGTTGGTGCTGGAACTGCTGCGCCACGGGGATCCTCCTTCGGAAACGGATCCTCTCAGTTTACTACGGCGTGAAGATCCGGTCCAAAGTCCAGGTGCCTACCAGCTGAGAGGCCTCCTTCCAGTCGGCCGCGTCGACCGAGAGGAGGGCCGTGCAGGCGGTGCGGAGGTTGACGTTGTCTCCGGTGAGCACGGTCGCGGCAGCGGAGAAGCCGGGGTTGTGGCCGAGCAGGAGGACGGTTTGGTGCCTCTTGGCGTCGATCTTCCCGAGCTCTGCCTGGATCTTGTCCAAGCCGCAGAGGTAAAGGTCGGCGGCGAACTCCCACTTGATGCCGGAGGGGAACTCGAGGTTGGCGCAGAGGGCCGTGTCCCTGGTCCGGGTCGAGTCACTGGAGACGGCTATCGACGGCAAGACCTTGGCCGCGACCAGCCCCTTGGCCACTTTCCGGACCTCGGAGGTGCCTTGGGCGGTCAGCCGGCGCGCGTGGTCGGGCATGCCCCGGCCTTCCTCGGCCTCGCCGTGCCTCATCAAGATCAGGCGCAACGTCGCCATCAGTGATGGCGCATGTGGGGCGCGTCGGTCGCGATCAGGTCGTCGCCGTGCGGACTGGCGTCCGTGGTGAAGTGCTTGGTGTTCTCGTCCTTGACGCTGACGACGCCGCCTTTGAGCTGGGTCCGGTCCGCCAGGTAGTCCTTGGTGTAGACCCAGGTGTCACCGGCGAGTCCCGCCATGGCGTATTCCGGGCCGAGGCGGATGGCGTCGACGGGGCAGGCTTCCTCGCAGAAGCCGCAAAAGACGCAGCGCAGAATGTCGATCTCGAAGCGGATCGGGAATTTTTCGATTTCGTTGGTCGGGTGCTGGCCGGCTTCGATGTGAATGCACTGGGCCGGGCAGGCCGTCGCGCAGAGGAAGCAGGCGGTGCAGCGAATCTGGCCGTCGTCGCGCAGGGTGAGGAAGTGCTTGCCCTTGAAGCGGTCGCTGTAGGTCGCCGGCTGCTCGGGCCATTCCAGCGTGTTGGTCTTTTCGCGGCCGGTGATCTGCTTGAGAAAGATCGCCTGCGTCTTCCACATGCCGCTGAAGATCGTCGTCAGATAGCCGAACGCCATCTGGAAGATGTTGGTGTCCGCAGGTGGCGGGGCAACTTTGATCACGCCCATGTCTAGCTCCTTCAGTTGACCGAATGTGCGAGCACTTCGGCCAGCGCCTGCACCGTTTCCGCCACGTCCCGCGCATCGTCCGAGCCGGCCGGGAACGGATGAGCGAGCTCACCTTTGCGTCCGGCGTGGTTGAGGAAGGTGCCTTTTTTCTCCGCGAAACCCTTCATGGGCAGGAGATTCTTGAAGCCCTGGTACTTTTCGGCCGCGCCGACGATCGTCCACAGAGAGACGAAGCTCAGCTCCGACAGGCGGGCCAGCTGCTGGTCCAGGCTCGGGAACTGGAACGCGATTTCCGGGCAGAGGGCGATGACCGCTTTCGCGTTCGCCTTCGGCAGCTCGTCGAAGCCGTTCTTCACGTCGCCGGAGAGGCCGACTTTTTTCAACGCCTCGGCGAGGCCTTTGGTGTTCGGGTTGTGGTCGCCGCGGTAAAGGATGCCGTCGAAGTCTTCGAGCTTTTCGGTCGGCTCCCGCCATTGGAAGACCTTTTTCACTCCGAGCTGCTTCACGAAGAAGTCAAAAAACGCGTCGTATTCCTCGCAGGTGTAGGACGGGCTGACGAGCAGCGCGATGTCCGCCTCGTCGACCGCGGCGAGCCTGGTGGCCAAATCCGCGATCCCCTCGGCGAAGCGCACGCGGCGGGTGGCGCCCTTCTCGTCCTTGACGATCGCGGTGCGGAGCCGGAGCTCCTGGTTCATGTGCTTGTACGTGTCCCTGCCGACGTCGCACATCCAGTGGCCGTTGGCCTCGGACTGGCGGGGCTTCAGGCGGAAATAGGTGCGCACTTCGGGCTTGGCGTAGACGTCGACCGAGCAGCCCGTGGAACAGCCCGGGCAGGTCGCGGGCTTGTCTTTCAGGAACCAGACGCGTTGTTTGAAGCGAAAGTCCTTGGACGTGAAGGCTCCGACCGGGCAGATGTCGACCAGGTTGGTCTCGTAGTTGTGGTGGATCTTCCTGTCGGGATAGGTGCCGACGACGGCGCGGTCGCCGCGGTTGAAGATGCCGAGGGCGTTGCTCTTCGTCACTTCCTGCTCGAAGCGGACGCAGCGGTCGCAGAGGATGCAGCGCTCGGTGTCGAGCACGAGGTCGTCCCCGACGTCCAAAGCTTTGGGCTTCAGCACTTTCGGGCGGTCCATCTCGCTCTTGTACTTGCCGACCTCCATGTAATAGTCCTGAAGTCCGCACTCGCCGGCCTGGTCGCAGATCGGGCAGTCGAGCGGGTGGTTGACGAGGTGGAATTCCAGCGCCCACTTGTGCGCGTCCTTCACCTCGGGGAGCACCGTCGACACCTTCATGCCGGGAGTCGCCGTCAGGTTGCACGCGATCTCGAGCTTCGGGCGGTTGTCGACTTTGACCATGCAGAACCGGCAGACGCCGGCGACGGAGAGGCCTGGATGCCAGCAGAAGTGCGGGATGTAGACGTCGTGCTGGCGCGCGGCCTCCATCACTGTCGTGCCCTTTTTGACCGTGACTTCCTTGTCGTTCATCATGAACGTGACGGTGTCGGACGGCGCGGGTTTGGCGGGCTGGGTGGTCGGTTCGGTCACTTGGCATGCCCCGATTTAAGATAGGCTTTGAGTTCGTCCCCGTATTTCTGCACGTACGATATGACGGGCAGGGCGCAGGCTTCAGACAAGGCGCAGATCGTCTTGCCGGCCATCGCGCGCGAGATCGTGCGCAGTCTTTCGACGTGCGCGTCGGTCGCGGTGCGTTCTTCGATCGCGTCCATGATGTTGGCGAGCCAGCCAGTGCCTTCGCGGCACGGCGTGCACTGGCCGCAGCTTTCGTGGCTGAAGAACTCGATCGTGCACTTCAGCATCTCGACCATGCTTTGGCGGTCGTCGATGACCATGATCGCGCCGGAGCCGAGCATGGTGCCCCGCGACGCCATCGCTTCGTAGTCGAGGGTCAGGCCTTTGACTTCTTCCGGCGTCAGCAGCGCCGCCGAGGCGCCGCCGGGAATCAGCGCTTTGAGCGTCCGGCCGGGGAGCATGCCGCCGGCTTCCTCGTTCAGGAAGCGCTCGAAGGGATAGCCCAGCGGCACTTCGTAGACGCCAGGTTTGTTCAGCGCGCCGGAGATCGAGAAGACC
>JAYVBB010000630.1:0-12828 GCA_043750715.1 Pseudomonadota bacterium
GTGCCGCCGTTGGCGGAGCGAAAGCGGCCGTCGCGGTCCTTGACCGCACCGGTAAACGCTCCTTTGACGTGCCCGAAGAGCTCCGATTCCAGCGTGCCGGCGGGAATGCCCGCACAGTTGACGCGGAGGAACGGCTTGTCCCGCCGCGGACTCAGTCGGTGGATCGCTTCCGCCATGACTTCCTTGCCGGAGCCGGTCTCGCCCCGGATCAGCACGGCGCTGTCAGTGCCCGCCACCGCTTTGGCTTGTTCGAAAACGAACGTCGCCGCGGGGCTGGTCGCGCGCGCGAGCAGCTGCACCGGGTCGGCGACGCCCGAACGCTCGAGGAGCGCCTCGTTCAGGGCGCGCTCTTCACGGTAGAGATTCGTCATCTGCATGCCGAGCGCGAGGATCCGCGCGTACTGATCGACGAGGCGCATCACGTCGGAGCTGTAGGTCTCGCAAACGTTACGGTCGAGGGAAAGCAGTCCGAGCGTCTGGTCCCCTGCGTAAAGCGGAATGACCATGCAGCTGTGTCCTGGAGTCAGATCGAGCACGTGGTCGAAGAGGTCCCCCTCGCCTTCTTTGTGATCGTGCTCGGTGTTGACTCGCGGCAAGCGGTCCAGCAGCACCCGGCGCAGGTCGTCGTGCTCCGCGAGGTCGACTTCGTGTTGGAGCACCTTCTTGCTGTTCAAGGGACCCTTCGCGGTCCGAACTTTGAGCTTGTTGCCTTCCACCTGCCACACGGTAGCGAGGTCGTACGGCGCGACGCCCGCGAGCCAGCTCAATCCGGCGTCGAGAAAGTCGTCCAGATCCCAGTCGTCAGAGCGCATGCGAATCCACCGAAATAACGGTGATAGGCCACCGATATATCGATGATACCGAAATATCGGTGGATCGGCAAGTAGCAACCGGACAAATTTATTCTTTAATTATCAATTGTTATGGAAATCAGTGGTCCTGGCACGGGGACTGCAATGCAAGGGTTCGTGAGCTGATTCGAAAATCATTCAAGGAGCGAACCATGTCCCATATTTTGAGCGTCGGCGCGAAGTTCCCGGCCTTCTCGGCCCCGGCCGTCGTGTCCCTGGAAAAGGGCAAAGAGTTTCAAACCCTGTCGAGCGAGTCACTGAAGGGCCGCTGGAACGTCGTCTTCTTCTGGCCGTTGGATTTCACATTCGTCTGTCCGACTGAGATCGCCGAGTTCAACAAACACTACGGCGACTTTCAGGACCGGGGCGCCGAGCTGATCGGCGCGAGCAACGACAGCCAATTCGTCCACCTGGCGTGGCGTCAAAACCATGCCGACCTCAAGGAGCTGCGCTTCCCGATGCTCGCCGACAACAAGAAGGAGCTCAGCGAGGCGCTCGGCATTCTGCATCCCGTCGACAAGGTGCCGCTGCGCGTTACTTACATCACGGATCCGGAAGGCATCGTCCGCCACGTCAGCGTCAACGACTTGAACGTCGGCCGCAACGTGAAGGAAATCCTCCGCGTCCTCGACGCGCTGCAAACCGACGAGCTGTGTCCGTGCAACTGGGAAAAAGGTCAAGCCACACTGGGCTGAGGAGATGTCGTATGTCTGAAGTCGAATCGCTGTTCGCGGGCAAGGAAACGGCCGTAGCCCGCGACCTCAAGCTAAACCTGAAGAAACTGCTCGGCGAGGCCTCGCTCTCGGCCGAAGAAGCTCACCTCGCCCTCCTGGCCCTCGGCCGGTCGCTGGCCGACGACCGGCTGATCACGGTCGCCCAGGAAGGCTTGGCGGGCAAGGACCTGAGCCCCGAGCAACTGCAGGAAGCGGAAGAGAGTGCCGCGATCATGGGAATGCTGAACGTGTACTACCGCTTCAAGCACTTCCTGACCGACGCGCAAGGGGAAGAAGCCGTACAGGCAAACTACCGCATGGCCGGTCTACGCATGAACGCCCTCGCCAAGCCCGCGCTCGGCAAGGAACGCTTCGAAATGCTCGCCTTCGCCGTCTCGGTCCTGAACGGATGCAGCCAGTGCGTGACGTCGCACGAGCAAGCCTTGCTCAAGCTCGGTTTCTCGTTCGAAAAGATTCACGACCTCGCCCGCCTCGCGGCGGTCGCCAAAGGAGTGAGTGCTCTATGATCCACGAAGCCGGCGACGGGAACTTTCAGCAAGTGGTGCTCGAGGAGAAAGACCGGCCCGTGCTGGTCGACTTCTGAGCCGAATGGTGCCCACCCTGCATCACGCTCGGCTAGGCACTCGCCGGCATGGCCCCGGAATTCGAGCCGAAGGTGAAGGTCGTGAAGGTCGACGTCGAGGCCTCGCCCGACACCGCAGCTTCCTTCGCGACTCGCTCGATCCCCTACCTCGTGGTCTTCCGCAACGGCCAGCAGGTCGACCAGATGATCGGAAACCCGGGCCCGGCAAGGCTTCGCGCCTTTTTGGCTAAGCACGCGGGAATCTGATCGTAATTCCGGGACATTGTCAGTATTCTAATCGCATGTCCCCGCCCCCTCTGAAGGTATTGATCGCAGCCGTCGCGGTCCTCTTCACTCTCGTCGCCGGTCCGGCCTTCGCGGCTGGCTGGCGGGTCGAGGGGAATTTGGCACCGCAGTCGTTGATCGACCGTTTGGCTGAACGCCACCCGGACATCCGCAATGCCCAGGACCTCGAGGACCTGCTGCGGGATTTCGGCCGCCGCCAGCGAATGCTGCGCCTCGACGCGGCGTTCGAAAGCGGCGTCTGGGTGCTGCGCGGCCAGCTCGCGACCGTCATCACCGACGTCGAAATCGAAATGGTGACGCGGCTGCTGCGGAACCCGCTCTACGTGTCCGTACAGAACTACATTGGCCAGGTCGATTCCGCGGAGGCGCGCACCCGCGTCGTACAAGACTTGCGGCGCTACCTGAAACGACGTGGGTACCCGGAAGCGCGGGTCAAACTCAGCGCCGAAAAAAGCTCCGAAGGCGTCGAATATGTCGCCCGCATCAACGAAGGCAACCCCTGCGTCATCGGCCGCATCGAGCTCGGCTTCAAGCTCCCGCCCAAAGCGCAGCTTACGCTGAATCCAGGCGACATCTGCGACGTCGAGGAAATCGACAACGCGATCAACCTGCTGGAAGCCGAGCTTCGGGACCGAGGCTACAACCAGCTCAAAATCGAACTCGCCGACATGCGCTACGACTCCGTCAACGACCTCGCGACGATCGTGATTTCCGGCGTGCTGGGCCAGAAGGTCCGTTACGAGATCGTCGACAATTCGAAGCTGTTCCTGATCGACGACCTGTTCGCCGACGAGGAGCTCACCAAAGTCGACCCGACGATCGTTGGCCCGGATGCGATGAAGGCCGAGCTGGAGCGCCGCTACAAGAACCGCGGCTTCGCCGACGTCACGATCAAGGGACCCGAGGTCAAGAAGACGAGCGAGGACGAATTCGTCTACGTGTACTACGTCGACCCGGGAAAGCAGTACATCCTGAAGAGCGTCCAGTTCGAGGGCGTCACCCTCTTCAAGCAGGAAGAGCTCCTGGACACCATGGGCTTCTCGAGCCTTTGGCAAACGTCCCGACCGCTCAACAACGAGGAGCTGCAGGAGGGCCTGACTTCGCTCCGCGGCCGCTACCAGCAAGCCGGCTACTGGGAAGCGAAAGTCCGCGATCCCATCATCCAGCGCGACCGGGAGACCGGCACCGTGCGCCTCACGATCCAGGTCGAGGAGGGCCTCCCCCGCCAGCTCGGCAAGGTGATCGTCAAGGGAGCCAAATCCATCACCGACGCCGAGATCGCTGCCATGATCTTGACCGGGACCGGTGAACCCCTGGACCGGGCGAAACTCGTCGACTTTCAGCAAGCCGTCCGCACGGCCTTCATCTCGAAGGGCTACCTCTACGCCGACGTCCAGATCGAGCTGAAGGCGGCGGAAGTGAAGCGCACCCTGGTCGTCGACGTCATCGTGACGGTCAACGAAGGCACGCGCGTCAAGGTCGGCGACTTGACGATCGTAGGACTCGCGCGCACGCACGAGAAGGTCGTCCGGCGCGAGCTGCTGTTCGAGCGGGGCGACTGGTATGACCCCGAGAAGATCAATTTGTCCAGGCAGGCTCTCACCCGACTCGGCCTCTTCCGCTCGGTCCAGATCTCGCCTTCGGACCGCAACGCGGTGAACGCCAAGGAACCCGAGATCGACTTCGTGGTCGACGTCCGCGAAGGCAAAGCCGGCAACGTCTCGTTCGGCCCGGGCTGGAGCTTCGTCAAAGGCTGGAATTACGGGGCGGAAGCCTCTTACAGCAACATCGGAGGCGTCGGTCGCCAGGCCTCGATCCGGGGCGGCATCAGTGAAGAGCGGGACCAGTACGCCATCGGAGACAAGACGCTCGTCGGCCGGAAGATCGGCACGGGCTACGTCGAGCCCTACATCCTCGACCTCCCGATCGACATGTCGATCACGGCGAACCAGAAGGCGGAGTGGGGCGGCGCTCTCTGGGAGCTCAGCTACGGCGGCGAGGTCGCGCTCATTCACAAGCTGCACTCTTTCCTTCCGGGCAGCAGCGTCTCCGTCTTTTACGGCCAGGAAGTCGCGAAGACCGAAGGGTCGAGCGACATTGTCGACGACCAGCTGGCGAGCGACGTACGGATCGGCTCGACCGGCATCCGCTTCAACATGGACGAACGCGACAACCTGAAGTTCCCGACGTCGGGCTACACGCTGGACTCCGAGTTCACCTGGGCCCGCTACGGCCTAGGCGGTGACCTCCGCTATTTCCGCTGGGATTTTGGAACCAGCAAGTATTTCGGGTTCACCGACAACGTCGTGCTCGCCCTAGGCCTGAACCTCACCTCCTACGACGGCATCGAACGCAAAGGCGACAACCTCGGCGTGCTACCGCCGCAAAAACGCTTGTCGTCAGGCGGCGCGGAAACCGTGCGGGGATACAGCCCTCGCACTCTCGGACCGCTCGTCCGGAAGCCGACCTTCAAGGGCGACGCCGCGACAGGAGACTGCGGCATCAGCTACTCGACCGACCCTCTCGACGGCACGAGCCGCACGACGATCAAGACGGAGCTGCGCTACCGCCTCAACGAAACGATGGCCGTCGCGACCTTCGTCGACAACGGCAACACATTTCTGTCGAAAGACCAGATGGACAAATTCCAGCAGGCCTACGACGAGCCGGTGACTTACAAGAGCGACGCCACAGCCAACCCCTGCGACGACCGGCAGGCGCAACGCTCGGTCGAAGGCAACATCGGCTACGACTACAAAGAGCTCGCGAAAAATCCCGGCTACATCTGGAGCCGGCACTACTACTCGTACGGCCTTTCCTACAGCTTGTTGACGGCTCTGGGCTCGGTCAACGTCGCCTACGGCTGGCCCTGGCGGGAGCCGGAAACCGAGCATTGCTCCGAGGACTCCGAGTATTGCTACGCTCGCGGCAAGCAGTCAGGTCCCTGGCTCAAACGCGGCGAGCTTCACCTGAACGTCGGCGCCCGCTTCTAGTCCGCCCAGGCGCTCCGGGGCCAATAGAATAACGACGCGTTGTAATAGTCGTCCGGGATCTCGGTCGTCAGAAACAGCCGGCCCTCGGCATCGAGCGTGATGTTCGTCATCGTCTTGAGGCGATCTGGAAGCTGCAGGTCGCCGCGCCGCGTCACGTGGTGGCACGAGTGATACATGAACCCGGCAAGCTTCATCGCCTTACGGTCGCCGAGCCAAACCTGGCGCTTCTTTTCGTTGATTGCGATGCCGGTGATGGAGTCGGGCGCAATGTCGGAAGCTCCTTCGAGGTAGCACTCGCGCGCGACGACACATGACGACGCCTCTTCGGGGTCGCATTCCACCAGCAGCAACGGATAGCCTTTGATCCGGGTAGCCGCCAAATATTGCTTCTTTTTCCCGGTCTTCCAGGCATCGGGAAGCGCGGCCATCCCCGTGATTTTTTGGCCCGCGGTGGCCACGAACGCGCGTTTGAACGCCGCCCGCAGCGCCGTGACTTCGGGTCCCGTCGCTTCCCCCCCGCGGTCTCGCGGCGGGGAGATGGTGTCCCAGGGCATCGAACGCCGCACGATTTCCTTGAACGTCTTGGCGTCCGCTTCGATCAAGGCGAGGCTCGAGCCGTCGAGGAACATGACTCGCCCCGGAAGAAAGAAGACCCCTGCCCAGGCGAACGGACCGTCATCCTTACCGATCTCCTGGCGGACCGAATCGGTGATTTTGCCGAACGCCTGCTCGCGCGTCTTCGCGTCCGGATTGAACGGTGTCACCATCGCGAACGAGCCCTCGCGAGGCATGACGATCAATCTTCCCGGCTCGGCGCCTACCGCGGTAACCGCGCGCGCCAAGGTTTCGAGCGCTTGGGCGGGTTCCGGAAACGGTAAATGGCGGGCCGGACCGGCGCCACAGAGCGCAGGCCAAAGCATCGCCATTCCTGCAAAAAGAGCCGTTTTTTGCGTCAACGCCGACCTCTCGGGGGTTCTTATCAAATGATACCACCGACCTGCTATAATTGGTCTAGTCCCATCCCTACCCCTCCCTGCATTCCGGAGAGCCGCTGTGGCATCGCAAAAAGACGCGGTCCGCTTCAACGAATATTTGAACTGTCGTGACAAGCTCGGGCGCCTGCAGGTCCTGGCGAGGCTGCGACAGACTGACCAATTCCTGCCTCTGTCTCTGTCGGAAGACCTCCTTTGCCTGGACCTAGGTCTGGACGAAAAGATGGCGATCCTCGAGACGTCGGGCAGCAAGGACGGGCGGGCCTTCGAGCACTTTCTCACGGACTCGCTGCTGACGTGGCCCCAGGATCTGGCCGCGACCGCCGTGCGGCTCTGGAGCCAGAAGACCGACCACCTCTTGTGGTTCCGCGTTTTGCAATCCTTGAAGTCGCCCCATCTGTCGCAACGCGTTTTTTACACGATCGTCGACCACGCGTTCCACACCGGCGGTGACCGGGCGATCGCGGTGGCAGCGGAGATGGAAGGCCTCGAAGAGCTGTCGCAGGCGTTTCATGGCCTGATTCTTCACCGCTCGGTCGAGTGGTGCTCCGCCCGCCCGCGCGTGACGAAGCTCGCTGAAAAAATCGCGCTCGACCTCTCGACGCACTTGCATCCCGACAACAAGGCTATGCCTTCGGCTTTGGCGTACCTGGTCCGGTTCAACCCCGAGTGCATCATTGACATGACCATCCGGCCGCGCACCACGGAGCCGTGGAGGGATTACCTCCGGTCGGTGGCGACGCAGCTCGAGCAGCTCGACAAGCACGTCGAGCGCATCGCCAAGTTCCTCGCGAAACCGCCCAAGGCCAATGCAGCAGACAAGCTGACCGCCCTCTGGTTACCGACGTGGGCCCGGACGAAGCTGCCGGTCGAGCAGATCACCCAGGCCTTGAGCCTGATCTGCGAAACCGAAGTCGCGCAGGCAAGCGTCGGCTCGGAAATCATGATCAGCAGCCCGTGGGAGTTCTTCTCCGGCATTCCGTCGACGACTCTCATTCAAGCGCTGGCCCCCATCGCGGCCGACGAAGTTTACGGCCGCGCCCTCGGCCTCGTCGTCGGCTTGCTCGGCGTGCCGGCCCCCGAAGCCTTACTCGCGCAACTCAAGGAACGTCTGGGGAAATCCCCCGAACCGGCCAAGCTCTTGGGCGAGCTGCCTCTGAGACTTCGCCTCGAGCTCACGGAAGGCGAGACGAAGGCCGGCCAAACGCCGACCAGCTTCGCCTTGGTCAAGCAAGAGGAAGTCGCGGTCCTTGCCGGCAAAGCGGCGCCGAAGCGCGCCGTATTCCTCGACCACACGCAGGAGGAAGCCGACCAGATCGCCTCGCGCAAAGCCTTCTTCGATCTGGCTTACCGCGGCGTCAAAGGCACGAAGCTCATCGGCGACGGCTTCTTCCAGAAGCTCGGCGACGCCTTCCTCGAGCCGTCGGAAACCAAAATCGCCGCGCTCGCCCAAAACGCGCGCGCGACCGAGGGCATCTTCCGCCTTTGCTACATCAATACGCTCGGCCGCTTCAAAGGCCACGACCAGGCCGCCCTGAAGCTGCTCGACTTCATCCGCTCCAAAGAAGAGGACGATCTGCGCGGCGTTCTGGCCGCGTTGAGCGGCATCGGTACGACGCGCGCGGCCCAGGAGCTCGTCTCCGCGCTGACTCGCCCGAACATCACCCAGGCGCTCCAGGTCGAAGCCTGCGCGCTGCTCGCCAAGCAGGACCTGAGCGGTCTGCAAAACGAGCTGCGGAGCGCGATCAAGGACCTTGCAAGCAAAGCCCCGGGAGAAGGCTCGCTCGAGGTGCGTGACGCGATCGCGTCGTTGATCGACCCGTCGCAAGCGGTCAAACGCGCCCCCGACGCCAAGGGCGGAGCGATGTCCACCGCGGTCAGCGATCAACAGCTCGACCAGCTCCTCTCCGGCAAGATCCCGCACTACAAGGACCTGTCGAGTGAAGTAAAGCGCGCCCTGCGCACCTCCCAGTTCTTCCACATTCAGGTGACGGGCGAAAGCGCCCCCGAGACCATCGATCTCAGCCCCGTGATCGACATGCAGTACAAAGCCTTGGAACTGCTCTTCCGGGAGACCTTCGAGGAATCCTGCTCGCGTCTGATACACCGCGGCATCCTGCAGCGTCGCTTGGACGTCATCGGTTACGCGCGCCCGATTCCACGCGCCATGGACGAGTACGAGAACTTCGTCGCATCGTTGCCGATCGTGCGCGAGATCCCGTTCTTCTCCAAGTTCAAGCTCCGCAAAATGCTCCGCGCCATCACCCAGTTCCGCCCGGGTAAACGCTTTACCCTCGACGGTCTCAAGGCTTTCGCGCTGTTCTTCCTCTGCTTCAGCCGGAACGAATGCCGCTACGGCTTGGCCGGCTTGTTCCCCATGGGGTACAAGGACGACAACGACCTGCTCGAGTTCTGCAAGGAGCTCCACGTCATGCAGGACTTCCGGAACCGCGCCGCCCATGAAGGCTTCCATCCCGACGCCTCGAACGACATCGACGGCATCTGGCGCGCGACGGCCGGCATCGTCCAGAATCTCTATAAAGCCAAGGCGTTCATCGAACAGGCAGCGGCTGAAGAAAACGCACCCCGGAATCGGTCGACCCCGATCATCGAAAAAAAGGTGTCATGAAGGGAACCAGCGCCTTCGCCGCAACCCTCCTGGCCGGCGCGGTAGCCCTGGCGGCGGCCTGTTCACTCGTCAAAAAGGGCGACCGGGATCCCGTCGAGAATGACGGTGCCGGGAGGCGTTTGAGTGAAGACGAGCTCAAGGCGACGACTGACGTCGTCGGCTATGCGAAGTTCTGCAAGCAAGAGCTCGAGATCCCGCCGGAGGTGCTGGCTGCCTGGAACTGCATGGAAGGCACCGAGATTCCTGTCACCATCGACCGGAAACCGCTCGACGAGGCCAACTACAAAAGTCTGATTGAGCGCACCACAGGTTGCGACCTGCCGTCCTGGCTCGGGGAAGAACCCTGCTCGAACTATGCTTTCGTCACGCAGCGGGAGATTGCGCCCAACGTCCAAGCCTATCTCCTATGCCGGATGCGCGCCTTCTCGTCCTACAAAGACCGCGCCGCGCGTCGTGCCGAATACGAAACCACTCCGACGTTCGCGAACTTCATGGCTTACTACGTCTTCGACAGCCTGGGTCTGATCTGGACGAACACGCAGTCCGGTAAAACCTGCTACTTCGATTTCGTAGGCAAAACGTACGGCGGCTACGTGCCGTCACCGGACGACGAGGCGCAGCCCTCCTGGGCGAGCCTGCCGGACCCGAAACCTCCGGTCGAGATCGGCGAAGGCAAAGAGCGCACTTTTCTCTGGAAACGCAACGCGCGGGATACGTGGAAGCCGCCGGGCGAAGTCGGATCAAAAGACAACTGCATCCGCTGCCACGACTCGGGCCCCTTCAAATCCAGCCCGTGGATCCGCCAGGTCGTGCCGGTGCCCCACAACGACGTCAAAACCCCTTATCTCGTCGTGGGCACAGCCCTCGAATCCTGGAAAGAACGCTTTCCCGTCAAAGCAATCTCGACCGCACCGCTCGACAACAACGGCACCGCCGAACCGCAAATGTGCACGCAGTGCCACCGGATCGGCAACCAGGCCACCTGCGGCTCGGAGATCGCTTACGCCACGGGCAAAGCGGCACCGGGGAAACTCTCTCCTCACGGTGACCTTTTCGCGACCAAAACCTGGATGCCTCCGCACCCCGCCGCATGGAAAGACAAAACCGACGCCGAGGTGCAAAAGGCTTGGACCGACGCTTACGACAAGCACGTCACGCGGCTCCGTTGCTGCTGCGACAACCCCGCGGCCAAAGGCTGCACCAGCCAGGACATTACGAAGAGTCCGCTCGAAGACCCCGTACCCGGCGAAGGTCCGGGCATTTGTCCATGAGGAGTGTCGATGAATTGCCGCTTGCTACTCGCAGCCTCCTGTCTTCTGTTTGGTACGTCGGCTTTCGCCAAGGAAAAACTCTCGCCTAAGGTCGATCCCAAGAAGATCACCGGCTCGGTCAAGTGGCTTTGCCACAACTTCGAAACGGGATTCGCCGAAGCGAAGCTGAAAAAGTGCGGCGAGAAGGACAAGGTTTCGGACAACGCCTACCACCAATGCCTCGAGGTTGTGAACTCGGGGCTTGGCCAGAAGCGCTTGACGTTTTCGTCCAGCGCCGCGCAGAAGTGCATCCCCGCACAAAAATTTTACGTCAAGGAACCGGGCAAAGCCTCCCGCCAGGCGATGCACGTCGCCTGCGCGCCTGCGGTCGTCGGTCTGAGAGCCAAGGGCGACACCTGTGAGTCCCCGCTCGACTGCGGCCCCGACCTGGCTTGCATCGGGTTCAAAGGCTCGTCGGCCGGAAAGTGCGCGAAGCCGCTCGCCGAAGGGGACAACTGCGACACGGATCTGCTCGGAGGCAGCGCTTACATCGGACTCCTTCAGGAAAACCGCGGCGTCTGCGGCCCGGGACTGTTTTGCTCCGAGGAGATCGGCAAGCCCCGCGTCTGCTCCGAACACGGCAAGGTCAACGACCCGACCTTCCAGCAAAGCGCCGGTTCCTCCTGCATGGACAGCGGCCAGTGCAAGGGCGTCTGCGAAAGCGGCAAGTGTAAAGCCGTCTGCGGCTCAGGCTGATCAGCGTCCGAAGACATCGCGGTTGAACGAGGCGACGTCGTAGGTCTGGCCGTTCTGCACGAGCTGCAGAGCCTGGGCGCAAAGCTGGGCGCGACGTTCGTCCTTCAACGCCGCGAAAATTTCCTTGAGAAAGCCGAGGCTGTAAGTGAAGTTCGGATCGATTGCCAGAGCCAGACGGAGCTCTTCAACCGCGTCGTTGAGCTTGCCTGCGCCGGCATAGGCCCGCGCCAGGTTGTGATGGGGCTGTGGAAACGGCGTCGAACCGTTCGCTTTGACCGCCAGCTTGTAGTACGTGATCGACTTCACCATGTCGTTCTGATCGGCGTAGTACATCCCGAGATTGTTGTAAATGCGGGTCGACTGCCCGCCGTGGGCTAGCTCGTTGAGATAGAAGCTTTCGATGTCGGACCAGTCGATGTTGCGGACGAAAGTTCGCGCACCGGCCGCCAGCATCAGCAGCCCGAACAGAATGCCGGCGCCAATCCGCCATTTTCCCTTGGGAATCCTCGTCAGCCCGAAGACGAACATCATCGCGACGCCGAGCATCGGGATATACAACCAGTGTTCGAGATACATGGCATTGAGGGGAATGATTCCGGTGAACGGCAGGAGACCCGCCCCGAACAGGAACGCGCCGAGCGCCAGCTCGGGATACTTTTTGACGCGGGACATCGCTGCAATCAGGAGAGCGATCACCACGATTCCAAACACTCCGCGGGGAGTAAGCAGGGACGGGTAAGCGAGGTAGACCTTCTCATAGAAGAGCTCTTTCGGAAAAAAGATCAGGACGGCGTAGTCCCAGATCACGCTTACGAAAGTCGTCAGGCGCAGCCCGAGATTTTCCGTATAGACGTTGGTCTCGTTCGTGAGGCCAAAACCGCCGCCGAAGCTCAGAACGGTCATCTTGAGAACGATGTAAATCCCGACGACCAAGCCGATCGCCGCGATGCCGAGCCACTCGCCCTTGGACACCCGGTCACCGTTCCGCACGGCGACGACTACGGACGACGCGAGCGCCATGGGCGCGAAAACCACGGCGTTTTCCTTGCAAAGAAGTGCGAGGCAGAGCCAAACCAGAGCCGGCACGACGCCGAGCACGAAAGGCGTGACCTTGCCTTTCCGCTTCAACGCCCTGCCGTACCAAAGGAGGCCGCCGAAGATGAACAGTAGAGCCAGCGGGTCGGCCAACCCCGAAATGTAGCTTACGGCTTCGGTCTGCGCCGGGTGAATCAGAAAGAAGAGCGCCATCAACCCCGCGACCGGCGCCGCCACTCCG
Organism: Pseudomonadota bacterium; assembly: GCA_043750715.1. Taxonomy (GTDB): domain Bacteria; phylum Bdellovibrionota_B; class Oligoflexia; order Oligoflexales; family CAIYRB01; genus CAIYRB01. The sequence continues at coordinate 12,350 of JAYVBB010000630.1, forward strand.
AGCATGATCAACCAGGCCTGGAAGAGCACGCCGTTCAACGTGTGCAGCATCATCGAGACGAGATGGTAAGGAACGGGAGTCGAGACGCCCGCCATCTGGTAGATGACGGCGAACACCATCTGCTGGTTCGGCCGATAGAAGTTCCCTTTGATGGCCGAACCTTCCGTCACCGAGCTCTTGTAGATGTCGCCGGCCCGCGAAAGCGAGTGCACCATCTGATTCTTCAGGATGAAGTGCTCGTCGTCGAAGAAGAACGGGCCGCTGACGGCCGGGAAGTAAGCCAGGCCCACGACGACCACGAACAAGGCCGCCCAAAGCGCTTGGCTTCGGGCGGCTTTCGTCAGGAACTTCTTGATGTTAGGTGCCTGCATGCAAGATCTATCTTACACGAGGCTGGCGACTCTCCCAAACGTCCGGCGACGCACACTGAACCCCCTCACCGCTTCCTGCAGCTCGGCGGGGCCGAAATCCGGCCAGAC
>JAYVBB010000631.1:0-3131 GCA_043750715.1 Pseudomonadota bacterium
TTCAGGGCGTCCTCGAAACGGCCCGCCTTTTCGTAGAGGTCATAAAGGATGTTGAGACCCTTGGGCCCGAGCTCCGGGAGCTTTTTCTGCACCTGCTCCGCGGCCTTGTCGAATTCCTTGGTCTTGGCGTAGAAGTTCAGGACCTTTTCCTTCATCTCCATGTGAGCCACCAAGCGCTTTTTCGTCGCGAGGCCACGGCTCAGGAAGGGAAGGATCTGGACGGTGCCGAACGGTTTGCTCAGTACCTCGAGGTCGCCGAGCTCTTTGATCAGGCCTTCGTTGTTGCCGAGCGACTTGTTGCCCGAGAGCATGACGAACGCGGTGCACCGCTTTTCGGCAATCTCGTGCTGGCGCCATTTCTGAACGAGAGCCAGTCCGGCTAGCGGAGCGAACTCGATCTCGATGCAGACGACGTCGTAGCGCTGAGTATTGAAGAGATAGAGCGCCGTCTCGAGCGCCGTCGCCTTGTCGACTTTGACGTTGTACCGACCGAGGGGCTCGTCGAGGGCCTGCGCCACCGACGGGTCGTCGTCGACGACGAGAATCTTGCCAGGCATGTTGTTTGCGGGCTGACTCACCTAAGGTCCCTGTACTTCGTGATAAAATCGATAGATGGGATTCTCAAAAGTTATCGGTGGGCCTGGGGCGAAGTGTAGGATCGCCAGCCTTTTGAATTCCAACACTTTGAAATGACTGGTTAAATTTGAAAAAGCAGGGTTTCAGATTGGGCGTTTGCACGGGCGGGGGCGACTGCCCGGGTCTCAATGCGGCCATCCGGGCCGTAACCCGCCACGCCATTGGCGTCCATGGGATGCAGGTCTTCGGGAGCCGCGACGGCCTCACGGGTCTGATCGACGATCCGAACGACGTGCGCGAACTCTCCCTAGACAGCGTCGCCCACATCATAGATCTCGGCGGCACCATCCTCGGAACTAGCAACAAAGGATCACCATTCCGCGAGGAGAAGCAGGCAAAGGCTACGCTCAAGGCGATCCAGGCTTCCTGGAAGCGCCACAAGCTCGACGCCCTGATCGTGATAGGGGGCGACGGAACGCAGGGTATGGCGCGTTATCTATCCGACGCCGGGCTCGCCGTGGTCGGCGTCCCCAAAACGATCGACAATGATTTGGTCGGGAGTGACCTGACCATCGGGTTCAGCACGGCCGTGCAGATCGCGACGGAAGCCGCGGGGCGTTTGCGCTCGTCGGCCGACGCTCACGACCGCGTGATGATCCTCGAAGTCATGGGGCGTGACGCAGGCCACATCGCTCTGGCGACCGGCATTGCCTCCAGCGCCGACGCGACTCTGATTCCCGAGATCCCGATCGACATGACAGTGATCGCCAGACGCCTCGAAGGACGCGCGCGCCTCGGCCGCAACGCCTTTCTGATCGTTTGCGCCGAAGGGGCGGCCGAGAAAGGCAAACGCCAGACCTACCAGGACGCGGCATCCGGCGCGAAGATCCTCGGCGGCATCGGCCAGCGCCTCGCCCACTCGCTCCACGAAACCACGGGGATCGACGCCCGCGTCGCCGTACTCGGCCACGTGCAACGAGGCGGGACGCCCAACGCGGAGGACCGTTTACTCGCCACTGCGATGGCCTCCAGAGCCGTGGATTTAGTAGCAAAAGGCGACTTCGGGAAGATCGTCACGTGGGAAAAGGGTAAACTCTCCACCATCCCCTATTCCACCCTCCCCGACACGCGCCGGCCGGTGGATTTGAAGTCGATCGAGATCGCGACAGCGGAAGCCCAGGGGATTTGCCTCGGTCGCGCCAACAAGTACAAAGCTCCGGCTTGAGGAACGACATGCAGAGATTTTTGATTGCCGCCATTTTGGTTACCGCTTCAGGCACGGCTTCGGCGCACGCGCGGTGGCTGCTCGACGGCAAACTCAAACCTCGCACCGACGCCTCGGGGCTGAAGGAACCTGCCCCTTGCGGCGGCGCTGCAGTCGACGAATCGCGGCGTGCGACCCTCGTGGCCGGCGAGACGCTGAAAGTCGAGTTCGAAGAAACCGTTCAGCACAAAGGTCATTTCTCGATTTCGTTTTCCCCGGACGGAGCGACGGGTTTCACCGACAACGTGATCGAATCGAACATCGTCGACGACAAAGACGACGGCAATACCCCTCACAAATTCGAAGTGACTTTTACTGTCCCGACCGACACCTGCGACAAATGCGCCTTCCAATTGATCCAGTTCATGGAGGGCGCCGGCAACTATTACTCCTGCGCGGACGTGAAAATCGTCGCGCCAGGCTCGGATACGACCAGCACCACGGCCACAAGTACCGGTACCGCTACCGGTACCGCGACGGGAGAAAAGCCCGCGGCGCCGAAGAAACTCAAAGTCGAAGTGAAAAAGGTAGGTGACCTGTGACCACCGACTGCAAGACCGGGCTCTGCGCCTACAAAAAACTGGTCGGCGGCATCCTCGGAACCTTCGTCGCCGGCGGCATCCTCTTCTTCTCCTGCGGTAAGGCCGACGAGAAGGCGAAGGACGGGACGGGAACGGAAGAAGCCGGCGACGTCGAGCTCCACCTCATCTTCGAAGCCTATGCCGACAAGACGGTCGCCACCTTCAACGTCTACGCCGGCACGTCCAAGGACACCTTGAAGCTCGCCAGCACGTTCGAGACCGAAGGCACCGACTTCGACTACGCGAAGCCCCAGATCACGCTCGAATCGAACGGCAACACCGTCGTCTCCGCGTTGCTCGGCGGCCAGGGCTGCTTTCAGCTCCGGGCCGTCAAAGCGGACGTCGAATCCGACGGGTCGAATCTGGTGTGTACGGACCTCTGAGCGAAAGCGCTGGAGCCGCCTCGTTCTGCTTTGGCTTGCGGCCCCAGATCCGACTCGAGCGGTGCTTGTGGTTTTCATCCGTCAGCACTTGCGACAGGTCCGACGCCGTCCCCAAGTTGAGGCTGCCGTCCTCGAGCTTGATCAACAGATCCGGATACCTTCTCGACGCCCGGGCGACGTTCACCCGCCTGGTACCGGTCGCCTCCGAAAACTTCAAATGCCGCCGGCAAAAATCCCACATGCCGCTATACCCCATCTCGACCACGAACCGCCGCTCGTCGAGCTCGGCCAAGTACCGCAGGATTTCGACCTGATGCCGCCGCTCAT
>JAYVBB010000632.1:0-2991 GCA_043750715.1 Pseudomonadota bacterium
TTCTGGGCCAGCGTGACCTCGGCCCCGTCGTCCGGGCTGATCAGCTGCGGCGTCACCGCGTCGAGAGCGACCTGCCGGACTTCCGAGTAGGCCGTGTCGCGGCCGAACGGGTCGACGGATTTGACGCGCCAGTAGTGCGTTCCCGGATTCTCCGGGACCAAAGTCAGCGAGGTGCCGCTGACAGGTTTCGAGACGGTCCCGTCGCCACTCGCGAACGACTTGGTGCGGCTCAGGTCGAACTGGTACGAATCGATGCCCGGCTCGGCGCTCCACCGGAAGGTGATCGCCTCGCTCGGCGCGAAGTGCTTGCCCGGCGCGGGATCCAGCAGCTCCGGAGCCTTCGGCACGCCGAGGCGGTCGACGCGAAATTCCTGGACGGCGGAGTAGGGGCCGGCCTTCGACGCGTCCTCGCCGCGCGCGCGGACGCGCCAGTAGTAGACGCCTTGTCCGAGCTCTTTGGTTTCGAAAGAGCTGTCGGCGAGGTGCCGCGACAGCATCTTCGTCTGGAAGGCCTTGTCGGTGGCGACCTCGACCTCGAAGGTTTTCGCCGGTCCTTGCGTCCGCCAGAGAAACGAGATGACGACGGGCTTCTTCGCCGACTCCATTTGGAAGGATTTGCCCGAGACGGGAGCAAGCAGCTCCGGAGCGTCGATGCGCGACACGGTGAACGAAGACTCGATGCTCTCGTCCTTGCGGCCGCTGGATTTGTCCTGGCTCTGCACTTTCCAGTAGTAGACGCCCGACGCCGGCGCCTGGACCGTCAGAGCCTTGTTGCTCGTTTCACGGCGTTGGACGACGTTCTTGAACTGGCTGTCACGGGCGAGGACGACGGTATAGACGAGGTCCTTGCCCTTGGCGTCCCATTTGAAGAACACCGACGGATTGTCCCCGGCGTCCAGCTCTTCGCCACTTTTTGGCAGCACCAGCGTGACGCTGACGTCCTGCACGGTCGCGACGCCGGTCCTGGTGTCGACGCTCAGCACCTGGTTTTTACCGAGCGCGAGCTTCTCGCCGCTGGCCGACTGCACGGCGGCGCCGCCGCTGACGAGCGCGATGCGCGTCGCGTTCTTGTCGTTCGGGTCGACTTTGACCTGCAGCTCGGCGCCGTGATCGAGTTTGACCTGGGTCGTGCCCATCTTGATGGTGAAGTCACCGTTGCCAGTGCCGCCGAATTTGCCCGAGACGAAGCCTTTGCTCATGTCGAGCGTCGTCTTGTTGCCTTGCTTTTCGATCTTTACCAGGGAGTTTTCCGCGATCGAAATCTCGGACCCGTCGTCGAAGCGGACTTTTGCCTGGGACGCTTTGTCGGTGAAGATCTGGTCGCCGGTATAGAGCTCGTCGGGCGCTTCGGCTTCGTCCCAGGCCAACGCGCCGGCCGGCTTGCGTTTGACCGTCGAGTCGACGTCGGAGATGAGCGCGACTTTTTCGCCTCCGCCCTCGCGGACGGAGAGTGACGGCGGCTTGAACGACAGGTAGCCGAACAGCAATGCGACGCAGCCCAGAGCCGCCAACAGCATGTTGTCGGGGGTAAGTAGCTCGTCTCGTTTGAGGGCGAACGCCGTCACGGACCGTCCTGGTCATTTGTTGCCCGCCGTCATGGCAGGCCTCGCCTGTCTTTTCGGTGCGGGAGGCAAGAACTGAACGGGAAGGTATTGCCTAGCGGTCTCCCCGGCAAATCCTACCGGCTGATCGAAAAAACCCGTGGGGATACAATATATATGATCCCACCCCCGTCCTTCCTGGGAACTTCCCCCACTTGGAACGCAAAGTCCGATTTTCCATTCGCGTCAAGATCATCGCGGTCATTTCCGCGTTGGTCATTTTGTCGCTCGGGCTTTATCTCTTCGTAGCGCTCAGCCTCTTCAACCGCGACAAGACGGCGTACGTTTTCGAGACGACCCTGACGACCGCCGAGACGGTGTCGACGCAGGTGCAGTCGTTCATCGGCCGGATCCTCAAGGATTCTCTCAGCATCTACAACCTGATGGTCGACCGCAACTTCACGCCCGATCCGGAGCGCACGCCCTTGTCCTTCGAGAAGGCTTTCGGCAAGCCCGTGGTGAAGGGCCAGAAGGTCGACGCGGCAAAGCTCAAAGAGTTGGGCGAGAGGGTGCAGAAAGCCGGAGGCGTCAAGGCTCCGGGTGCGCTCCGGACCGAGTTGCTGAAGCTTTACGTCGCGACGGCCCGGACGCTGCGTGAAGGCGAGGTCCGGCGGGATAAGGCTGGCGACAACGCCGATTTTTCCGGCTCGCACGAAATGCTGCAGAAAGCCCTGCGCCTGATCGAGGCCGAGGGCGGCGGGGAGGCCGGCGAAGCGCCCACCACCCCGGACTATCTCTATGCGGCCGGTGAGGTGCTGCAGTACCTGGGTCGTACCGACGAGGCGATCGACCACTACGCGCGGTTCGTCGACCAACACAAAAAAGATCCAAGGATCCGCGAAGTGCTCTTCGTGCTGGCGGAGCTGCAATACTCGCGGCGTGCGTTCGACAAAGCCGCCGACTCCTACCAGAAGGCCACGGCGCAGAACGACGCGTCGCGGGTGGCCTATGCTTCCTACAAGCTCGGCTGGGCCCTGCTCGGCAAGGGCCAGGCCAAGGCCGCCGCCCTGGAGCTCGGGCGGGCCGCCAGTCGTGCCGCCGGTATGCCGGCCGCCTTCGTCAAAGCTCTGAAAGACGACGACGTCTATTTCCGCCACGAAATGGCCGGCGCCACTGGCGCAGCCAACGCGGACCCGAGCCCCGGCGCGACGTCGCTGCTCGAAAGCCGCCGCCTGCTTCGCAGCCTCTTTTATGGCGATCCCGACGTCGTCGAGTTTTCCGTGTATTCGAAGGCGAAGGATCGCCCCGAACGCCTGCTTCGGCTCGTGAACAAGGACTACCTCGGCGAGAGCAACCTGACCGACGCCTACCTGAGCCGCGTCGACTCCGAGCGCCCGCTCCGCTTCGGACTAGTGACGCCGGCCAAGCCGATTCTCCAGAACTCGTCGCT
>JAYVBB010000633.1:0-7315 GCA_043750715.1 Pseudomonadota bacterium
CGGCAAGTCTGTTCGCGCTCGCCCGGCGACAGGAGCAGCGCTTCTCTCAGGAGGCGATCATCGGCATCGTGTACGCTTTCGGATCGGCTGCCGTCGTGCTGCTGGTCGATCGCATGGCGCATGGAGCCGAACATATCAAAGAGCTTCTGGTCGGGCAGATCCTTTGGGTGCAGTGGCCTAGCGTAGGCAAGACGGCGATGATCTACGCTGCGGTTGGACTCGTGCACTACGTTTTCCGAAGACAGTTGCTCGCCGCTTCGTTCGGCCGTGGACAGGGCAAGGCCCGATGGGATTTCCTGTTCTATGCGCTGTTCGGCGTCGTCATCACGTCGTCCGTGAAGATCGTGGGCGTGCTCCAGGTCTTCGCCTATCTGATCGTCCCTTCGATCGTCAGCACGGTGTTCTTCCGGACGATCAGAGCCCGTCTCCTGTTCGGTTGGGGACTAGGCATCGCCTTGAGTGTCGTCGGCATGGGTCTCAGCTTTCACTGGGATTTTCCGTCCGGCGCATTCATCGTAGTGCTCTTCGCGGCGGTGCCGGTCCTGCTGCTGCTGGTGACGCCGCTGATCAAACACAAGCTGCCAGTTTTCCCCGAAACCATTGAGGAAACGCCTTTTTCCTTTAGCCGCCCTGATAACCTCCGATGACAGGCATACGCGCAATTTTGGCGCGCACCTAAGGAGAATCCATGAAATTGACGATGCGGCTCGCGGTGCTTTCCCTGATGTTGACGGCGACAGCGTGCGGCGAAAAGAAGAGCGACAAGAGCGACGACAAGGGCGCGGCGACCGATGCCGGCGGCACCGATACCGGCACCGATACCGCGACTGACGGCAGCGATCCGGAAAAGAAAGTCGACACCTCGAAGACGGGCACCCTGGCGCTCAGCATCGACGCGCTCCCGATCGACATAGGTACGGCGCTTGGTTTAGCGGATGAGGATACCCGGAGTTTCACTCCGGTGAGCTACAGCATTCCGATCAAATCCATTTACACGAGCACCCAGGCCTCGGCGGCCATCGGCACGGCGAGTGGAAGCGGTGAGTCCCTCTACACCTGCGCGAGCGACGATGAATCGGAATGCTCCCTCGACCTCCTCGACGCCACGGCATTGGCCGCGAAGCTCGGGTCCGCCGTGGCGATTCCGGTCGGCACTTACAAGTCGATTGGCTATTCCTTCGCCTGCGGCACCGTACCTACGGGAGTCAATTCGAACGGCCAAGGTATCCACGTCGCCGTCAAAGGCACCGTCGCGATCGCCGGTACGACCTACTACACCAGCGCAGGAGCCGAAGTCCTGACGACCGACGAGACCCTGTACGCGCCGGCCAAACTCGCCATGGGGGGATGCGGCGGCAAGGTCTACAACCTCGACGCCGACCTCGTGATCGAGGAAGGCAAAACCTACAAGGCCAGTCTCCTGCTGTCGGCGGACTCGATCGCCTGGGCGTCGGTCTCTGGCGGGGCCGCCAACCCGGCCGGTTGCGTCTATTCCGGCACGCCGGAAGCCGCGGCGAACGGCATCTGCACGAATCTTCCGGCGATCATCCCAGTGCTCGGCGAATTCAAATCCAAGACCGAAACTTACGTCGTAAGCGAGGCCAGTTACTGCGGCGACGCCCTCATGACCTTCGTTTTGAACGCCGAGTCGGACGAAGCCCTGGGCGTGTTCTTGAGCCGCTACTACGCCGACGGTCTGCCGCCTTCTCCGGGCTCGTGCTGGGACGCGGGCGTCGACCTGTTCCAGAAGAACGCCGACGGCTCGTTCACGATCGGTGCCGATACGACGGCTCCGACCAACTCCCCGCGCGTGAAGTTCGACGCGTTCACCCGTTCGGCCCACTCGGGCGTGTTGTCGCACGATCAGAGCGGCACCCTCGCCGAGGGCAAGGCCTATACGGCTACTCCGAAGTGACCTGAGAAACGCCAAAGCCCCGGTCTCCGCGAGAGATCGGGGCTTTGTGCGTAAGGCAGGCCGTCAAACACAAGCTACCAGTTTTTCCCGAAACCATTGATGCAGCGGATCGCGATGAGTCCGCTCGTGCCAAGTCATGAGCATCGTCACCTTTGGCACGGTAAGAGGAATTTCGTAGACGTTCAGGTGGAACAGGCGCCGATGCAGATCGGCGATCCGGCTCGGCAGCGTCAGAATCAGGTCGGAGCCAGCTACGACGGCGCCGGGAGTCAGGAAGTTCGAGATCCCGGCGACGACTTGCCGGGATTTTTTCTTCTTTTCCAGCTGCTGGTCGACGACGCCGTGCAGATCCCCCTGGGGGGAGATGAGCAGATGCCGCTCCGCGACGTACTGGTCGAGGGTCGGCGCTTTCTTGATGCGCGGGTGGTCCTTCCTCACGACGCAGACGAAGCCGTCGTCGTAGAGCTTCCGCTTGTAGAAGCCTTCCGGCAAGTCGCCGAAGAAGCCCGCGATCGCCACGTCGCAGACCCCTTGTTCCATGTCTTCCTTGGGCAACTTGCCGTGCACCATACGGGAGTTCAGGACGAGGTTCGGGGCTTCCCGCGAGAGCAGCGGAATGAGCTTCGGCAGGGCAATGTGCTCGAACGCTTCCGTGCTGCCGAGGCGGATCTGGCCCGTGGCAGCCTTCGGCGTAAACTCCCCGTCCCGGCGATAGACGCCGCGAATCGCCTCGAGCGCTTGGAGGATCCTCGGCTGCAGCGCGGTCGCGCGCGCCGTCGGCACGACGCCCCGAGGAGCCCGGACGAAGAGGTCGTCGCCGAAGGCGTCCCTGAGCCTGCCCAGGGCGTGGCTCACGGCCGACTGGCTGAGGTGGAGCCGGGAAGCCGCCCGCGAGACGTTCCGTTCCATCGCCAACGCCTCGAAAACCATCAGTAGATTCAGGTCTTTGTCTGCAATATTATCCACTTCGATGGCTCCGATCGAGTTAATTCATTTCTAACATATCGAGGAGCAGCGTAAAAGCATATCCAACCGAGCCTCACTGCTCGCTGAAAGGAAGCCCACCATGAACGTACTCATCGTAGTAACCAGCCACACCGAACTCGGCGCCACGGGGAAAGCTACCGGATACTATCTTCCGGAAGTGACCCATCCCTACACCGCCCTCGCCGAGCGCGGAGTCCACCTCGACATTGCCAGCCTCAAGGGCGGTCTCGCTCCCCTCGATCAGAAGAGTCTGAAGCTCGACGATCCCGTCAACAAAGCGTTCTGGGAAAATCCCGCCCGCCGTGCCCAGCTGGAGAACTCGCTGAAGCTAGCCGACCTGAACCCGGCCGACTACGACGGCATCTTCTTCGCCGGCGGTCACGGCACGATGTGGGACTTCAAGGACGACGCGGTCGTGAAGGACTTCGTTCGCGAGATTTACGAAAACGGCGGCGTCGTCGGCGCCGTTTGCCACGGTCCCGCGGCCCTGGTCGACGTCAAACTTTCGAGCGGGGACTACCTGGTCGACGGCAAACGCATTTCGGCCTTCAGCGACGCCGAAGAGGAGGCCGCGGGCCTGACCGCCGTCGTTCCCTTCCTGCTCGAAACCGAGCTAGTTAAACACGGCGCGCAGTACACGAAAGCCGGACTGTGGCAGGTCCACGTCGTCACCGACGGCCGCCTGGTCACCGGACAGAACCCCGCCTCAGCCGCGGGCGTCGGGGCAGCGATGGCGAAGCTCATCGCATCGCGCCCTACGGAAGTCCCGCGCAGGGATGCGAAGCCTCGTCGAGAAGCAGAGCATCGACCGATTTAGCTGTTTGGCGATTCAACTGTTGAATCGAAACGCGACTCGGAAGGACCGGACTGTCAGTCTGGTCCTTCTCTTCGCGCACCAGGTTCAGGAAGTTGACCGGAGTCTGCAGCGTCGTCTTGTACGTGAAGACGTTCGCCGAACCGACCGTCTCATGGCTGATGCGGAAGACCCAGCCCTTGCCGTAGTTGCCCTTGGTCAGCCGATTGATCTCTTCCTTGATCTTTTCCTGGACGAGCTCGTAGACCATCTGGCCGAAGCTGCCGCCGCTGATGCCGCGGTAGGCGCCTGACATCAGCACCGCGCCGACGCCGACGAACCGGCCGTCGTAGACCATCTTGCTGGCCTCCGGCGTGAACTGACCGGTGAAGCGCATGTCCTTCAGGGTGATGATCAGGCCGCGGAAGCGGATGACGAAGTCGTGCGTGATGGTGAGCGGCATCGGGCCCGGCTGGTCGAGATAGTTTTGCGCCGCCTGGGGCAGCTGGAAGTCGATGCCGCTCTGCGCCGTGTCGAAGCGCGTGCCGAACAGGCGCTGGTCTCCGGCACCCAGGAAGGACGTCTGAATCGATACGAGGTCGCTGAGTTTGAAGAGATACTGCGCCCATTCCGGGAAGGCCGACATCATCGCCTGGTTCAACCAGAGGTACGTCAGTCGCGCTTCCCCCGTTGGATCCAGAACGTATTCGGTCAGGCCGAAGCCCGACTTGTTCACTTCGAAGTAGGCAGGGAAGGCTTTGCTCCAGCCCTTATACCCAGAGCGCATCAGCTTCACTTCGTCCCGCATGAATTCGACGACGCCTTCCGGACGCACGTGATCCATGCCGACCTGGACTTCGACGTCGTTGATGAAGCCGCCTCCGTCACCCTCTTCGACGGCGATCTGGAGGTTCGACTCGAGGAAGCCCGAAGGCAGCGTCGAGCACTGGCTCGTGTCCTGGGCGTCGAGCACGTAAGCACCGTCTGCCCCTATCCGTCCCGAGATGCAGACCTTCTCGGCTTTGCCGTCGAGCACGCCGTGGGCGCGTTCGATCATTTTCTTGTATTCGCCGCTGCGGGCGGAAGGCTCGTCCAGGCGTTTTTTGATGCGCTCCAAATAGGCTTTGGGCACGCCCGGCGCGACGAGGCGCCGCCACGGCGCCCAGAAGGTGCACGCGTCGGTCGCCGACTCACTGTCGAGTAGCTGAATTGCGTGACTGGTGTCCGCTGTCGCGGTATCGGGAGCGTCCGCGGCATGAAAGGCTCGAACGCCCTGAAACACCCCGATGGCGCCGAGAAGGCCCAGGAAAGCGAGAAGAAGCGGTCGCGTGTTGCGCATCGAACCATTGTAACAGACAACGTCGGCGACCGGTTACGGGCAGGACTAGCCTTTTTCCACGGTCTCGCCGGCTTTTTTCCAGCCGCTGATCCCGCCTTTGAAGTGCTTGATGTTGGTGTAGCCAAGCTTCTTGGCTTCCTTCGCCGGATCTTTCCACGCCGTGCAGAGAGGGCCGCCACAGTAAGCGACGATGGGCGTGCTCTTGTCGGCCGGCAGGATCTGGGCGAAGTTCTTCTCGTTTTTCGCGAAGCTGACGGCGCCGGGAACGTGACCGGAGGCGAAGCTGTCGGTGCTGTTGGCGTCGATGATGAAGGCGCCTTTGGCGGCCACCACTTTCTTCAGGTCCTGGAGCGAGATTTCGGGGGCTTCGGCCGCTTCCTCGGCGTGGGCGACGGTCGTCGACAAGGCGAGCGAGACGGGGGCGAGGGACAAGGCGGCCGCGAGCAGGATACGCATGGAGAACTCCCGGGAGACGTTGTGGTTTCGTGCGTTATTCACGCATATTTCAAGAAACCGGTAAAGGCTTTTGGTCGAAGGCGAGGATCTCAGGACCGGGATTAGATTATCCTAATGGGAATCCCTTTTCTCGAGGTTGCCCGATGAAGTGCCTTTGGCTGGGCCTGGCCCTTTCGCTCCTTACGTCCTGCCGGACCCCTGACGCCGCGAGCGGCAGCACCGTCAAGGAAGCGCCCGAAGGCGACAACGCTCCCCACTGGTGGGGCCTGACGACGATGAAGTACGACGACCTGCCGCTCGCCTACAACCTTCCCGAGGTGCCTTGGGCGAGCGACTTCTGGGCGACGTTCCGCGGCGGCATCGGCTTCCGTTGGCAAGCTGAGGCGAACGCGTCGCGGGACTACAACGACTACCTGTACAAGATCCCGACCAAGGCGCAGATCGACGCGATGACGGTCAAGCAGATCAACGCGCTCTCGGCAGCCGAGAAGTACGACATCTGGATGGGCCGCACGGATTTGACTCAGCGCGATTCCGCGACCGGCCGCCAGCGCGACTTCGTCCTCGCCTCGGCCCGCTACAACCGGGAGCAGCTCGACGCCGACGAGATCCCAGGCTGGACGGGGATCTGCAACGGCTGGTCTTTGGCCGCGATCAACGAGCCCTATCCTGCGAAGCCCGTGAAAGTCACGACGCCGGCCGGCAAAAAAATCACGTTCTACTCGGGAGATATTCAGGCGCTCGCCAGCCAGATCTACTTCGACTACCAGCCGGCGATCAACGTCGCCCGCCTCGGGGCTCTCTGCGACGAAGCGAAGCCGCCGAAAGACGAGACCGGCCGCATCATCAACGGCAGCTGCCGCGACATCAATCCGATGTCGTTCCATCTGGCGCTCGGCAAATACCTCGCGCAAGGCAAGGGATTCGTCTTCGACGTCGACAGCAAGATCGAGACTTGGAACCAGCCTGCCTACGGCTACAAGATGACCATGAGTCCGAAGCGTCCCGTGGACGGGACCTATCCGAATGCAGCACCCGACACCGTCAACTTGGTCGACGTCGACGTGATCTTCTACTACATCCAAGAAGCCGAAGTCGGGAAGGCAGGCCTGACTCCCGAAGAGAAGAAGCAGTTCGTCGAGAAGACCAACTACCACTACACGCTGGAAATCGACCAAGCCGACCAGCTCGTCGGCGGCGAATGGCGCAAAGGAAAACTGCCTGATTTCCTGTGGAAGCCCGACCTGCTCCCGACCGACGCCTTGCTCAAGGGCCTGGATTCGACCTATCCGATCTCTTACGACAAGGTCAAAGAGCTGATCACGGCTTCCGTGTCTCAGCCCTAAGGGTCCGTCGAAGAGTTCCCGGCGCAGAATCCGTTCCGTGCTGCAGCTCTTCGCTGGTCTAGTTGGCGCGAACCATCTTGAAGTCGAACGACGTCGTGCATTCGGCGACGTCAACGGTGGCGTCTCTTAGAGCCGCGTTGCGGTTCCGTTGCGTCTCGCTGTAGTGACCGGCGAAGGCGTTGTCAGAGGCGACTTTGACGTCGATCATGCAGTCCTGGTCCATGACGGCCGGATAGTCCGTCGAGCCCATCTTGCGGCCGTTGTGGAGGGCGTGCAGCGTGCCCTTGTTGCCCCGGACGGTGCCGGCCGTCGACGTCGATTCGTATGAGCAGAAGTCGATGGTGACGTGCCCCTGACCGTCGTTGGCGAGGAAGAACGGCACCTGCGTGATCGAGTCGTCGGAGTCGAGGGGTTTCTTGCCGCAACCGTCCTGCAGGTTGGTCAAGGATTCGACGTGGTATTCGCCGTCTTGCAGGGCG
>JAYVBB010000634.1:0-3368 GCA_043750715.1 Pseudomonadota bacterium
CCCTGAGCTCGATATCCTCGTTCGCTACATCGACGCGCTGAAGTAGTTTGCCCGCCGGGTTCCTGTAAATGGGAGGTCAAGGGGACCTGTGGTACCCTAGGCCCTCAATCAGGAGCCTCTCATGACCTCAGAAGACACCCAAGTCGAAGCCGAAGCCGTCGAGCCGAGTGAAATCCCGGAAAGCATCCTGCTCCTCCACCACAAGGAAGGCACCGGTCCCTGGATCCTGATCAGCGACTGGGCGAAGAAGGAACCGACGGTCGAGTGCATGGGCCGCCGTGGCGAGATCCGGCGGATCGTCCGCGAGAACTTCATGGGCGCGCCGAAAGAGGTGCCGTTCGCCAGTCTGAGCGACGGCCAGCGCCTGGCCTACTGCCAACACTTTCAAATCGCGATCCCTGCCGCTCCCGACCTGGAATTCCGAGTCGGTGGCCAGTACACGCGGAAGCAAATCAACGCGCGCCTCGGCGGCGAACAGACGTCCTACCTCCCGAAAGCGAAAGGGAAGGTGGTCTGCGGCTGCTTCGACCCGGGCCAAAATCCGGAAGCGCCGAAGGTGGTCCTGCCGGGCAACACGAACGTCATCATCGGGCGGGCGGAAACCGCGGTGAGCCCGAAGCGGCCGATCCCAATCTTCCTCAAGAAGAGCCCGACTCAGTGGGAATACGTCGGGCTCTATCGGGTGATGAAGTTCAGCCGCCTGGAAGCCGACTACGTCGAGCGGGCGAAGAAAGCGGAGCGCGGCGACGTGAGCGGGGCGTTGTTCCTGGAGCCGGCTCCGTGATTTTTTAGCCAGCGGCCGCTCCGCTGGCACGCCTTCTGCACAACATGAGTCTTCCGCGCCGCATCGGTGCATTAGGAGATTTCATGCAGATCATCATAAACGCCACAAACAGCGTCACCGTCACTCTCGAAGAACGTCAAGCGGTCGAGAATACTGTCCATTCGGCACTCGCCAATTTCGAATCGCACATCCAGGACGTCACCGTCTTCCTCAGCGACGACAACGGTCCGAAGGGCGGCGAGGATCAGAGGTGCCGAATCGTGACACATATGCCGGTCGCGGGTGCCGTGACGACGGAAGAAGTAGCCTCGAACGTCATTTCGGCGGCCATGTTAGCGGCTGAGGAAATGGCAAAAGTCGTCTCCAAATATTGGAAGCGCCGGCAGGTCCTGGACCGAAACGTGCGCGTGCCGATCGGTCTCGAGGACGCGCCGGCCGCCGAAATCGTTTGACGTCGACGACCTGCCGCGAGCCCTCGTCAGTGTTTGGCGAGAAGCTCGAGGCCGCGACGCAAGGTCGTGCGGAGTATCGGGGAGGAGCCATGCGAAGACGCCGACGCTTTGGCTTTGCTCGCCGCAAGGGTGGCTTGCTGTTCGCACATCACTTCGCGGGTTACTTCACGCATTTCCACAATCCCCGCCAGTTTTCCCTGGCGTAGCACCGGCATGGCGCCATTCACGTACCCTGTCATCATAACCATACACTCCAGGAGATCGGTCTCAGGGGTCGCGTAGGCGATGTCGAGTGACATGACGTCGTGCACGGTCAGGCCGTCGAACAGGGTAGCGCCGCGCGCGAGGCGCAGCATCAATCCCTTGGGAGAGAAGATGCCGACGGGCGTGTCACAGTCCATGACGACGAGCGAGCTGAGGTTGTTGTAAACGAGCTGCTGGATGGCTCCCAGCACAGGTGTGTCGGATGACACAACGAAGGAGGACTTCGAGGGACGCGACGCCAAGAGCTCGGAAACCTTGCGCATAACTTTTCCTTTTTCGGAGATTGGGAACGAGGCGGGGGATCGGAAGATGCCTCTTCCATTGCATGGTCCGTGCCATGAGCGAGTCCTCAGAAGTGAGAACTGACCCCGACCTGCACCGCCAAGTCCTGCTTGTCGTCCACTGTTCCTCTTGGCTCGTCGACGTCGCGCAAAAAGCGGCCGGTGTGACGAACGATCGCGACGTAAGGCTTGAACACGTCGCCGTCGAGTTTGTAGCGAAGCCCGAGCGCGTAATCGAGGGCGTTGTCGTCGAAGACGACGCCCGGAGAATTCCCGACGTGGTCCGTGCCGTATCTGCCGCCGGGTTGTTTGACGTCCAGCAGCGCGACCTTGGCAAAGAGTTCCGTTTCGTTCCAACGCACGGCGCCGTCGACGGCAGCGGAGCGATATTCCGTGACGTTGCCACGGTCGTCGGAGGGACGGCGATTGCGCCGGTCGATCATGTAGTCGACGTGAGCGACGAACTGGCCCTGCTCGACTGCCACCCCGACGGCGGCCAGAAGCGAATGATTGATGTCGTAAGTTCCCAGCTGGAGAAGCGGCTTCACGGTTTCGCCGGAGCCGACGAACTGAGCCAGTAAAGCGAGCTGGTTGTGCGACTTGGCGAAGCTCGCGGCACGGTCCTCGCCGAAGACGACGTCGTCGACAGCTTGGAAAGTGAAGGCCCCGATGCCTGCTAGATTTGCGGTCACCGCGACAGCTGGCGCCGAAGCGGGACCGGTTCTGGTGTTTGAGTCATCGGCTTTGATCCAAGGCATGAGCGTCTTGACGTAGGGCGAGACCAGGACGGTTTCGTAGTCCCAGGTTCTTTGTTCCCAGCCTCCGACGTTGACGTAGTTGATACCGGCTTCGACGATGACGACGGCTGACCCGTGCCAGGTCACCAGCGCCCGTTCGACGGGATCCTCCTGCGTCGGGTCCGCCACGAAGTGGAACGTCGTGGCAGGGCTCGGATCGGCCTTGAGCCCGAGCTTGAGCACGCGCTCGTAGACGTTCGTCACCTTGGCCGGCTCGTAGTCCAAGTTTTTTTTGAGGCCGTCGTCGTAGTAGACGGCATCGACGCGCGCCGAGATTTCGACCTCGGCGTTTCCGACGGTCACGGGGGTGGCGTGGGCCAACCCCGTCGTCATGGTGGCGGCGAGAGCCTGCGCCGCCAGGATCTTAGTAGTACTTCGCAAGGATGCCGGCGACGAAGTAGTTTTTGGTGGCGTCGGTCTCGAGGTTGAACACGTCGTTGCCGTTGCTCTCGGTTGCAATGGCGCTGACTTCGACGGCCTGGACTTGGCGGTCGCCGTTCAAAACTTTGAGCAGCTCCCCGGCGACGAGCTCACCGGCTTTCACCCAGCCTTGGCGCGTTTCGGAGTACAGGGGATGCTCCGGTGTCACTTCGAGCTCGCTGCCGTCGTCGAGGACCAGCTTTTTCAGCTCGGCGTCGAAATGATGCACATGCGTCTGGGTTACGTGCACGGTGACGACCTGGCCCGCATCAGAGTCGAAACCGAGGACCTCGTCGCCGACTTTGACGGTTTCGACGTCGACTTCGCCGGTCGGGGTTTGGACTTTCGTCCCGGCCGGAAAGCAGTTGTT
>JAYVBB010000635.1:0-5574 GCA_043750715.1 Pseudomonadota bacterium
AAAAGCCACCATCGAGCTGAACTACGTCAGCCCCGGCAAGATCCGTCAGATCGAGGCCACCGACCTCCTCAAGGACCCGGCTCTGGCCGAGCAGCTCGAGGGCCGAGTCGTGCTGATCGGCTACACGGCGTTTCGCCCGTGGACGTTCTCGTTCCGCGAAGGAACTTACGTCAACACGCCCTGGCAGGCGGAAGGCGGCGACGTAGGGGAAGGCATGCCCGTCGTCACCGTCACGGCGGTCGGCATCGTCAATTTGCTCGAGCACTCGTGGCTCAGACCCGCCGCGCTCACGGTCAACGTCGCCCAGACGCTGCTCGTCGCGATCATCGCGCTGGCCACCTGGCAGTTCAGCATCGGCTTCGCCTCGTTCCTCTTCATCGGCGGCTGGTCGGTGATCCTTCTCGTGCACGCGCTGATTTTTTCGACTCTGCACGTCCACGTGCCGTTGACCGACGCCTTTCTCTGGTCGTCCATCGCCACGATGCTCGGCGCGCTCTACCGCCTCCGCCTCGAGGGCAAACTTAGGGCCGAACAGCAGGCCCGGTTCGAGGCCGACAAGGAGCTGGCTCGCATCCAGGACCGCTTCCTCTCGCGCTTCGCGTCCGAGCTCAAGACGATCAACGACAAGATCCAGGACGTGCTGGCCGGTCTCGGCCCGATGACGCCCGCTGCCGCCGGCATCCAGCAGGCTTTCGTGCGGGCGCTCGGATCCAGCGAAGAGCTCGGCGACTACCTCGCCGGCATTCAGCAGTTCGCCTCGCTGAGGGAAGCCGAGCTGACGCGCCCGACTCTCGCCGAGATCGACGTGCTGCCGGTGATCGAAGCGGTGCTGCGCCAGTTCGATTCCCGGAAGCTCGAAACCCGCCTTTCCTTTCAAGTGGTCGCGGAGACCCCGTGCCCGGCATACGCCGACCGCACGCTCCTGACCCAGATCCTGTACAACCTCGTGTCCAACGCCGTGAAGTATTCGCCCGAAGGCTCGACGATCAAGATCTTTGCCGACACGGGCGACGGCACCGTCACCCTCCGGGTGAAAGACGAAGGGCCCGGCATCCCGCTCGAGTTTCAGGAGCGGATCTTCGAGAAGTTCTACCGGGTGAAGGACGACTACGTTTACAAGCACAAGGGCCACGGCTTAGGCCTCTACCTCTCGCGCTTCTTCGCCGCGCAGATCGGCGCCGCCATTTCCGTGCAGTCGACTCCCGGCCAAGGTGCCGAGTTCTCGCTCGTGCTGCGCCGCCAAGGGAGGTCGTGATGGTACGCGGCCCCCGCTCCCTGATGAAACGCCTATGGTGGTTCGACGTCGTCTATCCGATCGCTCTCGCCGCCGTGCTCTTCACGTCGCTAACCTACATCGTTTATCAGGGGCAACGGCAGTGGCGCCTCGCGCAGCAGGCCGAAAGGAAGCTGCTAGAGTTCAGCTTGAGGCACAGCGATCCGCCGCCAGCCAAGACCAAAGGCCAGGTGCTCGTCGTCTCGGCCGACCTCAAAGACATCGCGCGCCTCGGCCGCGCCCCTGCGGGCCCCGTGCCGGACGGCTCGGCGGCAGCTTACGCCCGGGTGGTGGAAGCGCTCGGTGCCGCCGGCGTCGCCAACGTCTTCATTCACTGGGACACCGAGGCGCATCCGCAGGACGAGATCTACCTTCTGCCGTTGACCGAAACGCTGAAGCGGCTGCCGACCACGACGAAGGTCTGGCTCGTCACCTCGCAAGGCCCGGACACTCCTTTGCCCAAGGCTCTGAGCGATCAGGTTTCGCTCCTCTCCGAAGAGCTCTCCGACGACACCGATCAGCTGCAGGTCGAGTGCTCCTATGTCCCCGACTTCAAGGAATCGGTGACGCAGACGATCCTGGGCGAGCTCGGGGAAAAAGACGCGCCTGCCGACGACCCGAAGCCATGGGTCAGCACTCAGCTGTCGAGCGTGTTCCCCCGCTTCATTCTGCACCTGAGCCGGCCGAGCGAGCTGGCGACCGTCAGCTTCGGCGAAGTGCTCGACGGGCGCGCGCCGCTCGAAGGCTACAAAGTCGCGTTCGTAGGGAAAAACCAGAGTGGCGCCATCTCGGGCACCGGCGACGGCGCGGTCGTCCGCCAGGCCCGCACCATCTACGACGTCGGCGAAGGCGAAGTCGGCATCACCGGCACGCCTCTCCACGTCTTCTGGGGCATGATCGCCCAGATGTACCTGGACAAAGGCATGGCCGCGGTGCCGTCCCAGCGCGTGATCATCGCGACCACCGTCGCGTTCTGCCTGCTGATCACGATCGTGATGAGCCTCTTCGGCGGCGGCTCCGCCCTCGGCATGTTCATGGTCTACGTCGCGACGGGACCATGGGCGAACGCTTTGGCGATCCGCCACCTCGGCATTTATCTGCCGCTCTTCGACAGCTACTACTTCGGCCTTTCGACGTTCATCGTCGCTGGCCTCCAAAAACTGTCCGTCACTGCCTACCAGCGCTGGCGGCTCGACGCGCAGCATCGTCTACACGCGCACCTCGCTGACCTCAAGGGCAACTTCATTTCCCTCCTGAGCCACAACCTCAATACGCCGGTCGCGAAAATGCAGGGCATGCTGTCCTTGCTCGGCGGGGCGAAGAACGCCGCGCAGGGAGCCGCCTGGCACCAAGGCGTCCGCACCGCCGAAGAGCTGGTCACCGAGCTCGAATACTCGATCCGGAGCGTCCTCGTCGCGTCGGCGCTCGAGGAAGGCGCGACGCACGAAACACCGCGCTCAGCGAAAGGGCTTGCCGACGAGTTCCAGCAGTCGATGGGAGCGAGCCTTAGGCGCCTCGGCCTGACCGTGCAGGTTTCGACGGCAACCAAAGGCGACGACGATCTGGTGCACGTGCCGCTGAACTTCGACGTGCGCGCGCTGACGGCCGCTATCGCCGCGGCGACGGCCCTTTTCCATCGCCCGGGCGAAGCGGCGACGGTCCGCGTCGTCTTCCGGGTCGAGGAAGCAGAGACGGAACCGCGCGAGCGCCTGCTGGTGGAGCTCGCCTCCGACACCACCTGGATCGACCCGAGCGCCGAGCGGGTCCTGGGCGACGTCGGCCGCCCGACCGTCCGAACACTTACCGAAGGCGCCTCGTTTTTCAGTGACATTTTGGCGGGCTTGACGTCTCTGGCAGCCAAGGCTTATCAAGGAAGGGTGGCATTGCATCGTCAGGGTTCCGGAGGTCGGCTCGAGCTGACTTTGGTACCGGCACGGACGTTGCAGAATGACTCGAACGGTCGCATGCATTGACGCAAGTCGCCGGGGTTGATCAGCTTAACCCGCTGATATCACAAGCAGAAGCAGTCCAGCACCCAAAGCCAGCTCAGGGAGAGTGGTAACAAATGGATACCAAAAACGCCCGCGGAGGTAACAAAATGAAACCGGCCTCGAAGAAAAAGAAAGCCGACCTCAAAGTCCTGAACAAGCCCGCGCACACGCGCGATGCGGAAGAAGCCAAGAAGTTCGGCGGCGAAGGTCCGCTGACCTGCTCGGCGAGCCGCGACGCCTAATCAAGCTTCTACATATCCCAAATGCTGAGATGACCGCGGTGACCCCGCGGTTTTTCGTTTTTGGCCTCCGGCCCAAAAACGTCCGCCGTAGCCTTGGCGAAGGCGGACTACTTCGGCAGATCCCCGGTCTCAATCCGCTTCATGATCCGGCACAGCTCCGTGGGTCGGCTATCCAGCGCCCGCTGCTGATCCCGGGTCAGGTACTTCGGGAAGAGCATCCGCCCGCCGACGGGCGCAAGCAGAGGTTTGCCGTCGACCGTTCCGAGCCGCTGGCCCTCTTCCACGTCCTTGAAGTTGGTCCAGCCCTCGTCCAGGTCGACCATACCCGTCTCGGGCCACGGCATGATCTCGGCCCAGGTGTAGAGCTCCGGATCGTTGTCCGCCCGGCCTTTGGCGAAGGCGTCGGCGTGCCCGCCCTTCCAGCGGTCGGTCACGGTGCGGATCGCCCACAGGCCCGCCTCGACCCCCCCGCCGATCTGGTAAGGATCGAAGCCGTTTTGCCCGAGCTCCAGCGAGATCCCGGTGCCGCCCTGCGAGTTCACGTACTCGTCGGAGCACATGCCTTCGACGGAGAACGGCTTCCCCCAGTGCGTGACGATCGTCTGCCTCGGCGCCAGCTCGCGCGCGAAGGCGAAGCTTGGCTTCGAGTAGGGGAAAATGAAGAACGGGCGGTCGGACTGCTTGGTCGTCTGGTGAAAGTCGACGATGAAGTCGGTGCAGCGCAGAACCTGCGAAAGCTCGACGGCGCGGCGCTCTTCCTTGGCTTCCGGCGCGGCGCGGTTGAACGAGCGGTTCAGGTCGCGCTCGAGGAAGCGCTTGTTCTCGCGCGCGGCCCAGGGATTACCGAGGAGGAACGCGACCGGAATCTCGAGGCGGGCGGCTCCGGAGCTGAGCAACGCCAGGAGGTTGTTCAAGACGGCGATGCCGGCCGTCTCGTTGCCGTGCGTGATGCCCATCAGCGTCAAGGCGATGTCTTTCTTGCCCTTGGCCGGGACGATTTTGTCCTTCGGGGTGAGGAGCAGGCCGAAGTCGCAGAGCCTTTCGGCCTTCACCTCGCCGGGGCAGCCCTGAAAAGTCTCGAAGCGGGCAATCTCCCGCTCAATGGTGTAGCTCATCTCCTGGCCCCATTCCCTCGTTCGCACGGTTCTGGCATCATACCTTCTAAGGGGAACGACAATGAATCGGTATCTTGCCAAACTTCCGGCGCTGATGGCCTTGGGGCTGCTCCTGCCGGCCCTGGCCGCTTGCGACCCCGAGGGCAAGAAAACTTGCTCCTGGGTGCTCGAGCCCGAGCCCAAACTCGACGGCACCGTCGACCCGGGATACATCCCCGTTTGCGCGCGCAATCGCGCGACCATGAAGGAAGACTGCCGCCTCCAGGCCACGGTCGACTACGCCAAATCCGTGTACGGGAAGAAGTTCCGCTACATCGACATGCGTGTCGCCAGCCCCGGCTTGCCGCGGACCATCACAACCATAAGGTTCTGCGACTGACATGAAACCAACCTCGATCCTTCCCTGGCTGTGCGTCGGCGTTCTTTCGAGCTCCTGCGGCTGCATCATGGGCCAAAGCGAAGCGCAGACCACGCCCAAGACGGCGGAAACGCCCGCGGCTTCCCCTGCCCCGACCAAAGTGGCGCCGCCCGACGACAAGCGCGTCCGCGCCGACTGGCAGGACAAGATGCTGCATCTGATCGAGTCGCAGGGCGCCGGCTACGCCGACGGCTGGGGCCTCTTCAGCGAAGGCGGCTGGTCGGACAACGGCCAAGTGATCGTGCTCGCGACCACCGACCGCACGCTGGTGAAAGTCTTTACGGCAGGTCCGGGCAAAAAGACCTTCGATGGCGAGCACGCGTTGACCAAGGGCGATTTCGAGAAGATCGTCAAAGTCACGACCGACGCCGACAAGCTCGAAGACATCGACATCCAGATGATGGACGGCCTGATCTACGAGTTCGTCCACGCGGTCCGCGGGGCCAACGGCAAAGCGACGGTCGTCGACCGGCTTTACGTCAAAAATCCTGGCTCGAAGGCGATGCCCGAGCACCAAAAGCTGATCGACGCCTTC
>JAYVBB010000636.1:0-14140 GCA_043750715.1 Pseudomonadota bacterium
AGCGCGCGTTACCTGATCGTTGCGAGCAAATTCAACGACCTGATCAGCAAGGCGCTGGTCGAAGGCGCGAAGGAAGCGTTCACGGAAAGCGGTGTTGCGGCTTCCGACGTCGACCTCGTCTGGGTTCCCGGAGCGTTTGAGATCCCGACCGTGGCCGCCAAGGCTGCGCGTTCGCATGCGTTCAAAGCCGTCGTCTGCCTCGGTGCCGTAATCCGCGGCGAAACACCCCACTTCGACTACGTCGCCGGCCAGGCCGCGGCGGGATGCCAGCAGATCGGCATCGAAACGGGCGTGCCCGTGATCTTTGGAGTCCTGACGACCGACACGGTCGAGCAGGCGCTCTCCCGCTGCGGCATCAAGAGCGGCAACAAAGGCGCCGAGTGCGCCCGCGCCGCCATCCAGACCGCCAAGACCTTGCAAAAGGTCGAAGAGCTGGTACGACGGTGAGCAAAAACCCCAAGTCGGACGCCCGCGAGTTCGCGGTGCAGTTCCTGTATCAGTGCGAATCGGAAAAGATCTTCCACTTCTCGGACAGCCACTTCCAGGGCTTCGTCGGCCACCAGGACGTCCATCCGGAGCTGATCGCCCTGCTGCGCGAGCTTTCGCGCGGGACGCTCGACCGGACCAGCGAGCTGGACGAAAAGATCCAGGCGGCTTCGGCCAACTGGAAGCTCTCCCGCATGTCGCTCATCGACCGGAGCGTTCTCCGCCTGGCGACCTACGAGCTCCTCCACAGCGACACGCCGCGCAAAGTGATCCTGAACGAAGCGATCGAGCTGGCGAAGAAGTTCGGCTCCGCCGACTCCAGCCGTTTCGTCAACGGCATCCTCGACAAGATCGCGGATCTATAAGTCTTTTTTGAATGGCCGCGTGCCCTGATCCGGGGTACGCTGATTGCCATGGAAACCACGCAACCGCCGGTGGAAACCGCCCTGGTAAAGGGTGAAGATCCGGTCATCAACCTGCCGAAAAGTCGTCTGGTGACGCTGCATTTGGTCGCGTCCGAAACGGAAGCGCCGTGCAGCTTCTGGGTGGGACTCGCTCCCGAAGGCGATCAGGCTCCGTCCAAGCTGATGGACTTCACGAGCATCGGCGCACTCCTCACGGAAGCCGCCGCTCGCGGAGTCAAAGAGGGCGGGCCGTTGATGCTTTCAGACACGAGCGTGACTCCGCCCCGCTACGTTTATCTGCTGCCGGTCCCCCAGGACAAGCTCGTCGACCGCGCCCAGTGGATTCACGACCTGGTCTCGACCGTGCGCTCCTGGTCGCCGGAAGGCGCCGGCTTCTACATCGCCCCCGAGCTGCTCGAGTCGACGGAGTCGATCGACCTCCTGCTTGCCGTGCTGGCCGAATCCATCTCGCAGGCGCCGACGCGGGATTACTACCTACTGACCGGCACCTACGGCCTCAACTCCCTGCTCAACGCGGCGCTCCGCCTGAAGGGCGATCTCGACTCCGAGACGCTGAGCGTGCACGTCTTCCACTGAAGGAGCCCGCCGTGGCCTCGTCGCCTTTTCGCGCCGACCTCTATCAAGGTCAGACCGTCCTCATCACGGGAGGTGGCACCGGCATTTGCTTCGGGATCGCGGAGGCCTTGGCGGGCCACGGAGCCAATCTCGTGCTGATGGGCCGGCGCCTCGAAGTGCTCGAGGAAGCAAAGCAGAAGCTGCGGAAGGTCGGGGGCAAAGTCGAGATCGTAGCCGGCGACGTGCGCGACTTCGCTCAATCCGAACGCGTCGTTCAGGAAGCCATCAAGGCGTTCGGACGCCTCGACGTGCTGATCAACGGCGCTGCGGGGAACTTTCTCTGCCCAACCGAAAAGCTGAGCTCGAACGGCTTCAAGACGGTGATCGACATCGACCTGCTGGGAACGTTCAACATGTCCCGGGCCGCGTTCGATGCGTTGAAAACGAGCCGGGGCACGATCCTGAACATCTCGGCGACGCTGCACTATCAGGGGACCGTGATGCAGGCCCACGTCATGGCCGCGAAGGCAGGAATCGACGCCCTCGGCCGGAACCTCGCCGCCGAATGGGGCGAATACGGGATCCGGGTTTGCACGATCGCCCCCGGCCCGATCGGGGACACGGAAGGCGTCCGCCGCCTGCTTCCGGGCGCCGCCGCCGACAAGGTCGCTCAGGACATTCCCTTGCGACGCCTAGGCAAAGTCGAAGACATCGCCCACGCTGCGCTCTTTCTCTGCTCGCCCGCCGCGTCCTACATCACAGGCGAGATTCTCGTGGTAGACGGCGGTCAATGGCTGGCTAAACCGGCCTTCGTCTCGCGCGAGACGTGGGAAAAACTCGCGAGGTCCCCGTCATGAGACTTTCGCTGCTCGTCCTCGCCCTGGGACTGGTCCTGCCAGGCTGCTTCAAGACCGCGGAAAAAAAGTCGACCGCCCGGCAACCGGCCGCGAGCGACGACGAGGAAGAAGACACCGACGAGCCGAAGAAAAAGCAGAAGGACCTGAACGAGGATCCGGACGATGCCGACGCGGGCGAAGGCAATCACGAGGAGGATCCGTCTCCCGCGCAGGCCGAGGAACACACCGAAGGCACGGGCGGCCCGAAGTCGGGCGAGCAGAAGTCGGCAGGCGGCCTCAGCTACATCATTAGCGCGCCGGCGGACAACCGTGCCAACGGCAAAGCTCACGGCCTGCTCGTGCTCCTTCACGGCAGCAGCGCCAGCAACTACAAGAATTTCGTGGGCCAGATGCAGCAGGTCGGCCAAAAAGAAGGTCTGATCCTCGTCTCCGTCTTGGCTCCGAACGGCCGGGGCTGGAACGAAGGAGGCGAGCAACGCGCCGCCGACCAGCTGCACGAGCTGATCCAACAGGACATCTACCCGAAGTACAACGTCGACAAAAAACGCGTGCTGTTCTCGGGTCAGTCGAGCGGCGGCGGCTTCCTCGGCAGCAACTTCGTCGCGCAGCACGCCAAGGACTACAAGGGCGGCGCCTTTCTCCTGTGCGGCGCCGAGGCCCCGCGGGTCGCCTTCACGCCCGACGAGGCGACGAAGAAGAACTTCCGCCTCCACTTCGAGATCACCAGCGGCGACCCGATCTGGCCCCGGCAGTACGCCGAGGCCCTAAAGGCCTATGGCGGCGCCGGAATGCAGCTCACTCACGACGAATCCAAGGGCGGCGGCCACTGCGACTTCGACCAGCAGCAGGTGATCCTGGGTCACCTCGACTTCGTCCTGGGAAAACAGGGCTGAACTCTGCTAAACCGGTGCTATGGCGACGGCTTCCTCGACTCCCAAGCTGAGACTGGGTGCCCACTGGGTGGCCTTGCTCCGGCGTTTCCGCTGGGTCATGCACCCGATCACGATTTTCGTGTCCCTGCAGATCGTCTGGCTGGCCATCACCCTGATCTGGGTCATCTGGTTCGTCGGCGCCCAGCAGGAGATCGCCAGCCTCGCGGCACGGTTCGGTAAGGAATTCTTCGACAGCCGCGTGACGGTCTCGACGCTCGTCGTCGGGTGCGTGCTCCTCGGCGTCCTGCTCGTCGGAACCATCACGCTGTTCGTCTTCGGTCAGCGGCAGTCCTATCAGGCGCGCCAGCACCGGAACTTCGTCTCGAGCGTCACGCACGAGCTCAAATCGCCTTTGGCGAGTCTCCAGTTGTCTTTCGAGACGATGGCTGCCCGAGAGCTCGATGCGCCGACTTCGGCCCGCCTCATGCGCATGATCGACAACGACATCGAGCGGCTCCGCAGGCTGGTCGACCAGATCCTGGTTGCAGGCCGGCTGGATCGCGGTGCGTTGGGCTTCGACGAAGACGTCGTCGACCTCGACTTCCGGGAACTGATCAACACCGTCCAGGAAAGCTTGATCTACCTGGACGCCGAATTCGGCGCCCGGCTCTCGGTCGAAGGCGAGCGCGGCACGAAGGTGCGCGCGCCCCGCCAGGCGCTCTTGCTGATTCTCAACAACCTCCTCGAAAACGCGGTGAAATATTCGCCGAAGAAAACGAAGATCACGGCCGCCTGCAGCGACGGCCCCAATGAGACGTTCATCTACGTGCGCGACGAAGGCCACGGCCTGGACAAAAAAGACATGCGCCGGATCTTCAAGATGTTCCACCGCAGCGAGTCGGCGGTGAAAAAGGCGATTCCCGGTACGGGCCTCGGCCTCTACATCGTCAAGTCCGCCGTGCAGGTGCTCGGCGGGCGGGTTTGGGTGGAAAGCCCAGGCAGGGACAAAGGCACGACTTTCTACGTGTCGTTGCCCAAGAACGCTCTGCCGGCAAAAAAGGGGCGCAACGAGGATGGCTGAGCCGAAGAAGAAAATCCTCATCGTCGAGGACGAACCGAACCTGGCGTTCAACCTGCAGCTGAATCTCAAAGCCGAAGGCTTCGACGTCGTGCTAGCGGCCGATGGGCTAGCGGCGCTCGACCGCTTCGGCGACGCCGGCCCTTTCGACCTGATCATCCTCGACGTCATGCTCCCCGAGCTTTCGGGCATCGAGGTCGCGAAGAAGATCCGCGCCACGGACGACCAGACCCACATCCTGATGCTGACGGCGCTCGGGAAAGAGGACGACCGGCTCCGCGGCTTCGAGGCCGGGGCCGACGACTACATCACCAAGCCCTTTCACCTGAAAGAGTTTCTGCTGCGGGTGAAACGAATGGTTCACCGCGCGCAGTTCTTCCACCCCGCCGAGATTGCCACGGCCGAGTCCCCGATCCTGAAGTTCGGGCCCTTCGAGCTCAACACGGAGCTCCTGCAGCTCGATGCCCCGGGCGGGGGCTTTACCCTGACAGCGATGGAAGCCGACGTCCTCAAGGAATTCATGCAGAATCCGAAACGGGTGCTGTCCCGGGAGCATCTCCTGGACGCCGTTTGGGGCATGAAAGGCGACATCGAAACGCGGACGGTGGACAACTTCATCGTCCGTCTCAGACGCTACCTCGAGTCCGATCCGGCGAATCCCAAGTTCCTGCTGAGCGTGCGTGGTCGTGGTTACCGGTTGGTCGACGGAGTCTGAATGTTTCTGCCCTTCGAAAAATGGCACGGCTGCCTGAACGACTTCGTCGTCGTCTGGATCTCGGACCAGGACGGTGACGTGGTCGAAGGCAGCCTGAAGCGCCAGGGCTCGGCTTACTGCGACCGGCACTCCGGCATCGGCGCCGACGGCGTGCTGGTGCTGCGCACGAAAACGCGCGGCGACCTGACGCCTTACAAGCTCACGATCGTCAACAGCGACGGCAGCATCGCGAAAAATTGTGGCAACGGCATCCGCTGCGCCGCCCTGAGCGTCCTGAAAGCCCACCGCGAAAAAGGCAATCCCAAGGAGCTACCGGAAATGGTCGCGCTCGACGTCGAAGGCGAATTGCTCACGGCCCGCTTCATGCGCACGGCCGGCGCGTACCCCCTCGTCTGCGTCGAAATGGGCGCACCGACTCTCGGGGACGACGTCGTGTGGGCCAAGGACGCCGACCGCGAAGCCAAACGCCTCGGTTCCTTCCAGGAAATCGGCGTCTGCGAGATCGGCAACCCCCACATCGTCCTGACGACCGACGGCGCCTCGCGCGACCTCGTCCTGAAGATCGGCCCGGCGCTACAGAAAGCTCCTCTCGCCGACGGCATCAACGTTCATTTGATCAAGTCCATCACTCTGACCGACAAAGATCAGGCCCGCGCCGGCGCGGAACTCGGCCACCGCTTGAGCGAAGGCTACCAGGTCTTCGTCTGGGAACGGGGCGCCGGCGAAACGATGGCCTGCGGCAGCGGCGCCGCGGCGGTCGGAGCGCTCGCGCTCGCGTCCGGCCTCGTCGACCGCAGCGACTGGATCGCCGTTGACATGCCGGGTGGCCGTCTTTACGTGAGACAGCAGAGTCCGGAAGACCCGGTTCTGCTCGCCGGCCCCGGTGCGTTCGTGTTCGACGGCAAGGTGTCGCTATGAGCGGCGAGCTGATCGACGGCCTTCTCCCTATCCTCCAAGCCGCCCGCACTTATCACCGCCACGAAGTGGTCGGGATGGAAAATTTACCCAAGAAGGGCGCGGCGCTCGTCGTAGTGAATCACTCGCTCGCGACGTACGACATCGTGCTGCTGATGACCGCCATCTACACCGATTTCGGCCGGCTGCCGCGGCCGTTGATCGACCGCCTCTTTTTTAAAGTCCCCTTCGTCGGCCAGCTCGCGGCGCTATTCGGCGCGGTGCAGGGAAGCCAGGGCGGCGCCATGGAGCTGCTCGGCGCCGGCCATATCGTGACGGTAGCCCCGGGCGGAATGAGGGAAGCGCTGAGACCGTCGTCCGAGCGCTACCAAATCCGCTGGGACAAGCGTCACGGTTTCGCGAAGCTCGCGATGAAGACCCAGACGCCGATCATTCTCGCGGCGTGCCCGAAAGCCGACGACCTCTACCAAGTCTACCCGAGCCATCTCACCGCGTGGTTCTACCGGACGTTCCGGATTCCGGTGTTTCTCGCGCGCGGCATCGGGTTGAGCCCGCTGCCCCGTCCCGTGAAGCTCGTGCACTTCCTTTCGGAGCCTCTGCCTCCCCCTCCCTGGACGGGAGAGGAAGCGAAGGACAACGCCGCCGCCGAAACTTACCACCAGCGTCTAGTCGAGCGCATGCATGAGCTGATCGGCGAAGCGATCCAGCATCGTTAGGTCGCCCGCGGCAATGAACGGCGGGAACGTCAGTATTTTCCCCGAGTAGTCGAGACGACCGCCGGCCAAGGCGCGAATGCCGCCGCCGGCCGCTTCGATGATGGCTTGCCCTGCCGCGATGTCCCAGAGGTGCGTCGGGGTCAAGCGCACGGACGCGTCCGCTTTGGCCGTCGCGATTCGCACATATTTCAAGGCGCTCCCGAGCGGCAGCGTGCGCGCCAGGGGAATGGCTTTTTTCAACTTGGCGACTTCGCCGGCCGGATGCTGCCTGCTGGTCAAGAAAATCGGCGAATGACCGGCGCGCCGCGATTTGACCCCCGACACTCCGGCGTAGCCGATGTATGTCTTGTCAGCGACGGGTTCGTGGATCACGCCGAGCACGGGTCGGCCCGCCCGCACTAGCGCGACGCAGGTGCAAAATTCGCCGGTGGCGGCGATGAAGTCGCGCGTGCCGTCGAGCGGGTCGACTAGCCAGTATTCCGGAGATTTGCAGATCACCGCCAGCATTTCTGCTTCGGTAGCTCCCGACTCTTCCGAAATCACCGGCACCTGTGGAGTCAGGGACTGCAGGGCCTTCATCAGGATCTCGTGGGAAGCCAGATCGGCGGAAGTCACCGGGGACTGGTCCGCTTTGGCTTGGGCGACGAACGTTTTGGAGTCGTAACAACGGCGGATCTCGGCGCCCGCTCGCCGCGAGGCCTCGGCTACTGCCGCTGCTAAGTCTTTCACGAGCGCGCCGCGCGGGTTTTCTGCGCCAGAACGCGCCGGGCGCCCTGGTCGTTGACGAACTCGGTCAGGAACTTGGTGAGCGTGAAGAGCTGGGTTTCCGAGACGTGCTCAAAGCTGATCCCGGCCTGGGTGCCGCCGATGAAAACGCGCTGTACTTTCGCGGAAAGCTTGAGGAAGTCTCCCGCGTGGGTCGGCAGGACGTCGGTCACCGGGATGTTGAGCTTTATCTGATCGCCGAGACGGAAGATCTTGCCGTCGTCGGTCTTCAGCAAGCCTCCGTGGACACTTAGGTCGACGAGGCGCGCCGTATGCATTTTGTCATCCGTCAAAAGATAGTAGTTGAGGGGCATGTCGATTTTGTAACGCCGGCTGCGCCGACGATTGTTGGTCGTGAGTCCGAGTCGCACTTTCGTCAGGATGTGGCTCATTTCGACCCGGGAGTGATTGATGTAATCATCCATCTCCTGAAAGGGAGCCAGGGTTTTGTTGTAGGCGTCGATCAGCTTGTCCGGCTGGCGCGTCAGGAACAGCACCGGAACCTGCCCGGAGTTCTTCCGGCGCTTCAGCTCCGCGATCATCGCGAGGCCTTCGTCCAGGTCCATGAACTCGTCGTCGAAGATCAGCAACACGATCTGGCGGGCGAAATTCTTGAAGAGCTCGGCCGGCGTCTTGGGGGCTGCGACCGCCACGCCCTTGAAGTTCGTCCGGAGGTAATGCTCGATGCCGCCGCTCAGATCCGGACCGGCGCTCCGCCCGAGAGCCATCAAGACGTAGCTCTTGCGCTTCTTTCGCGGCGCCGCGAGATAATCAGCGACCTTGCCGCCCTTTTCCTTCGGGCGGTCGTCCAGCTCCTGGGCTTCGGCTTGGTCTTTTTCAGTTTGCGCCATGTCCGGGCTCCATCTGCCAGGAGACGATGTACTTGAAGAACGAGAAGGGCTCGACCCGCACGCCCGTCAAGCGAGTGCTGTGCGCCGCGTGCTGCTGGAGAGTCCAAAGGTACGTGTAAGGAGCTTCGTCCGCCAGGATGGAGTGAAGTTTATGATAAATCGCCCGACGTTTGTCGAAATCGTTGGTGGCGTCGGCTTCCGTGAGAAGGCTGTCGACCTCGGGATTGGTGTACATCACGAAGTTGTTGCCCCACGCCTTGGCGCTCGAGCTGTGGAAGAGGCTGGTGATGTTGCTAGCGTCGTCGAAGCTCCATGACGCGATGGTGACGTCGTAGTCATGCTCCTCGAGAACTTTCTTCTTCCAGACCAGCCAGTCCATGAATTGGAGATCGACTTTCAGGCCAGCGGCTTCCAGGTAACCCTGGAAGGCCAAAACGACGCGTTTGATCATCTCGCTCTCACCCGCGAGCGGTACCGCGAAAACCAACGTCAGCGGCTTTCCGCCCTGCGTCTCGACGATGCCGTCGCCGTCTTTGTCGGAAAAGCCGGCGGAAGCCAGCAGGCTCTTGGCGCGCGCGACGTCGAAAGCCAGCGGCTTCACGTCCAGGTTGTAGGCCCAGGAGGTGGGTGGGAACGGCCCGGAGATCAGGCGGCCTTTGCCTTGAAAGAAGGCTTCGAGCATTTCCTGGCGGTTGACGGAGAGGCTGATCGCCTGGCGGACGCGTTTGTCCTTCAGGGCGCCGCGTTGGGTGTTCATCCCGAAGAATGAGAAAGACAGGGCGTCGTACGGGACGACGCTCAGCTTGTTGTCGCCGAGTACTTCGCCGAGATCCCGCGGGCTGACGTATGTGACGAGGTCCAGCGAGTTGAACATCAGGGACTGCGCCATGATGCTTTGGTCGGAGTAGGCTTTCATGATGACCCGCTCGATCTTGGGCTTGCCGCCGAAGTACTTCGGGTTGGCCGTAAGCAGGATCTCACCCTGGGTGTTGGCTTTGACGAACTGGTAGGGGCCTGTGCCGACCGGAGCTTTGGCGAAGTCGCTGTCCCGCTTAAGGCTCGGAGCGGCGCCGACGATGTGGGACGGCAGGATCTTGAACATCAGGGCGCGAAGGGGATCCGACAAGGCCCGCGTCAGATGGATGACGACATGCTGGTCGTCGACCTTCTCCGCCGCTTTGACCACGCCGAAGCGCTCGCGGTTCGGGACTTCACTCTGGGGAGTCGAAAGCAGACGCACCGTCGTGACGACGTCGTCCGCGGTGAACTTCGGCGGCAGGGCTTTGGCGTCGCCGCCGGGCACCGGATGCCAATTGACGTCGTCCCGGAGCGTGAACACCACGTCGGTGCCGCCGTTCTTGATCTCCCAGCTCTTAGCCAGGTTCGCGACGTACTCACCGCCGGGGCTGAGCTCGACCAGCGAGTCGAAGATCAGATCCGTCAGCCGTTGACCCGATGCCTCATGGACGGTGTAGGGGTCGAAGGTGTCGAGGCGGGTCGTTTCGCCGTAGACCATCTGGCCATCGGTGGCCAGAGCCGGCAGGGCCGAAAGGCCGATTACGAGCGCCACCGCGTTTGCCAACCAGTTATGTCCTCTCATCACGGACTCCATCGTCGAGCGTTACATCTTCAGGTAGTGGATTTTGGTCTTCAGCCGGTCTTCGTTTTGCAGCTGCAGGCCTTGATTCGTCAAAGCCACGAACACGCGGTCCCAAACGCCGACCTGAGCCCGGAAACTCAGGATTCCGACTTTCGACATCAGAATGTCGCGGTTCATCCGTGTCTTCGTCTTGAAGACGTAGCTTCGGCCCGTGAACAGGTCGCAGGCGTAGATCGGATTCGACACCGAGGGATCGCGCTTCACGTAAAAAATCTTCCGGCTGTCGGGAGACCACGCCGGTCCGGTGTTGAGGTCGATGACGACGTCTTTCGCCACGACCATTTCCTTCAGCTCGCCGGCCCGGTAAGTCTTTCCCTGTACGTACGGCACGACGATGATGTTCCAGTGACGGCTGTCTTCCGTAAGACCGTTGCCGTCGTCGGCGTAGAAAGCGACGTAGCGACCATCCGGCGACACGGTCGGGCGAAGGTCGTCCCGGTCCCACTCCGTCAGAGGCAGAGGCTTCGACCAGGTGTCGCGGCGTTTGGCGCGGTCGACGATGTGCAGGTCGTGGTTCAGAGCGTCGCCGCTGGAATAGACGATGCGGTTGCCGTTCGGGAACCACTCCGGAAAGATGTCGACCTCCGGTCGCTCGGAGAGGCGCGAGACGTCTTTCGAGCCTAGATCGACGAGGTAGATGTCGCCGTTGCCGCTTCTTCCGGAAACGAACGCGATTTCGTTCGTGGACGGACTCCACGTCGCGTAACCGTCTTTGGTTGGGCTGTTGGCGACCGCCTTCTCTTTGGCGCCGACGGCGCCGACGTAGATGTTGTACTCGCCCACCCCGCCGTTGGACATGAAGGCGAAACGGGTGGAATCCCGCGACCATCTGAGGCCCGCGTTGTACGACTGCGCCGACTTCACGACCATGCCGTCCAGAAAGTTGTTCGTGCCCTTCGGGATGACCTGTAACTCGCGGGAGAAGTTGCCGGCCAGATCCTTGAGCATGATCTTCCGGAAGCCGTCGAGGAGCACTTCATAGCCGAGGTAGACGCCGTCGGCCGACCAGCTGAGGTTGGCTTCGTTGAACTTGACGTTACTGGCGTTGAGCTGCCGGATCTCTATCATCGTGACGTCGGCCCTGGCCTGGGCAAGCGTCGGATACTCTTTCGCGTAGCGGTCGGCGTTCGGAAAGAACTTGGCGATAAAGCCCGGGAAGTACTGCCCGTCCCTCGCCTGAAACTCGGTCAGCGGCACGCCCGCCTCGGGCTCGTCGGCCGTGCGGGAGAATAGCGCCCCATGGCAACCGCTCAGGGTCACTGTGAGAGCCGAAAGGTAAAGGAGCCTACACAGCAAAGTCAGGTCCTATTGTTTGGAAACGCTTTTCGCCGAATTGAGGGAAGCCTGGGCCTGTTTGTAGTAGACCTCGGCGTTCTGCACATATTTTTTGCTGTTGCCGTCGGCCGGAACCGAGCGGGCGTCGCCGTCGAGATAACTCTTCCACGTGCGCACGGCTTCCGCGAGGTAGCGCGGGTCCTTAGTCGACGTCCAGATCCGGTGGCGGGCCAGGGCCCGGTGGTAGTCGACGTTGTGCACCGCGGCGTCATACTGCGCCGACGGCACGAAGCGGAGGTGCGGCAGGACGTTGTCGAGCACTTCGAGGGCTTTCGCGTAGTGAGCTTTGGCGGCTTCCGGCTGCGAGGTCGCCAGCCTTTCGGCCGTCATGAAGAGCGCGATGCCTTCGTTGATGTGCGAACCGATGAAGCGTTTGTCGGTGAACTGCTTCACGCTTTCGTTCGACGTCACGATGCCGAAAGCTTCGGCTGCCTTCGCCGGTTGGTCGAGGAGAGTCAGATAGATCTCGCCGGCTTCGTGGCGACCGAGGAGGTAGTCGGAATGTTCCTTCGGGATCTCGCCGAGAAGCGCCAGCGCCTCTTCGTTCTTCCCGTCTTTGAGTAATTTACCCGTCTGCGCCAGGTAGTCCCGCTCCAAGCCGACCGCGTTGGCGCCAGCCAAGTCGAGAGTGCCCTGGTCCAGCTCGAGGACCGAAGAGTAGGATTTGTAGCCTGCCGGACCGACCACTTCCAGCTTCACGAATCCGGTCGGAACCGGAATCGGCGTCGAGAGCGGCGTCTTGCCGAGCACCTTGCCGTCGATTTTGACGATCGCAGCCGAGGGCTTCGAGTCGATGCGGAGGAAGGCTGCTTCGCGTTTCAGGCTCGCTTCGAGCTTGGCTTGCGCGGTCAAGCTCACCGGCTTCGCGTAGTCCTGGAATCCCTGCTTGATGACTTTGAGGGTGCCCGAGCCCGTCGCATCGAGATAAAGACGTCCCGCTTCGTCGGTCGCGCCGATCCAGAAGTCGTTGAAGTAGACGTTGGCTTGCGGAATCGGCAGTGCCTTCGGGCCGCCGACTATCCGGATCTCGGCGCCGCCCGCTTCCGGAGCTTTCCGTGGACGGAGCGCGACGAGATCGCCCCGCTCGATCGTCGAGCGCGGCAGAAGCTTGGCCACGCTGCACTTTGCCGTCGAATCGGAGACTTCGCGGACGGTGAGGGAAGCAACCTTTTTATGGAGCTGGCTGCGGCCGAGCTTCTCGGCTTGGACGCCGTAGACGTCGATGACGTCGCCGGCTTTGATGCCGCGGCCCTGCGCGTGGCCGATGTTGATGATGACCTTGTCCACTTCCTTGCTGAGAACGGCACCCTCGAACGGGAAGGATCGGGTGATTTTCTTGGCGATGACGGCGACCGCCCGGTCCATCGACGTTTTGTCGCCGAGGCTTTCGAGGTCTTCCTTCGCGGCGGCAAGCACGCGGCCGGTACTGTCGACGACGCTGAGCTCCAGCGTGGGGTTCTCGCCGGCGACGACGGTCGGCACCAGGACCGCGTCGACCACGGCTTTGAGTTCGGTTTCCTGCCAACCCGTTTTCAGCGTCTCGGTCAGCGAGCGGCCGGTGCGCTTCAGGGATCTTTGATAGAGGGCCAGCGGATACTCTTTGAACGCCGACGAGGAGAAGAGGTGCTTTCTTGCTGCCGCGCGCAGGCTCTCGTCGAAAGCCGCGTTCATCTCTTCCGTCACCTTCTTCGACAACGGTCCGGCCGGCTCCGGACTCAGGACCGTCATGCGGACGGCTGGCGGCTGCTCGGGAGTAAAGTATTTCACCAGCGTCATCGGCCCGGAGGTGATGAAGTCCGTTTCGTAAGTCTCCGGAAGAAACGCCTTGGGCTTCAGGCTGATCGACAGCAGGTCGTCGGCTTTGCCTTCGTGCACGAACGAGTAGCGGCCGAACTTGTCGGTAAGGCCAACTTTCTTGCCGCCGACGAACACTTCGACGTCCTTCAGGCCGACGCTGTGGTTGTATGATTTAGAGACGGCGAAAATGTCGAGCGTGTGACCGTGCTCCATGACGATCTTGAGCTTGCCCTTGTTCTTGACCGGGACCGTGACGGTCGCCGACTTGAAGCCCTTTTTGGTCGCTACGAACGTGACCGGGGCTTCCGGCTTGTCGTTGAAACGGACGACGCAGCGCCCGCGCGCGTTGGTCTTGCAGGCACTGCGGAGGTCGTTGGAGTCTTCCT
Source organism: Pseudomonadota bacterium (assembly GCA_043750715.1). Lineage (GTDB taxonomy): Bacteria > Bdellovibrionota_B > Oligoflexia > Oligoflexales > CAIYRB01 > CAIYRB01. Next base: position 13,414 of record JAYVBB010000636.1, read on the forward strand.
CGCCGATGAATACCTCCGCTTCCGGGACGGGCGTCTCGCCCGCGAAGACGTGCACTGTGAACACCGTCGGTCCGAGGTTGGCGCGCGAAGTGGCAGGGAAGGCGTCGAGACCTTTCGCCGGCGTCTCCGGGGCATCGCCTTCGAGCGACTGGAGCTCCACGCCCGGCTCTTCCGGCGGAGTGACGGCTGCCGGCGGCGTTTCCTCGGCGAGGAGGTCACTCTCGACGACTTCGGGCTTCCGCACGGATTCCTGGGCGACCACTCCTTCAGCGGGAGCTGCTTCCTTCGCCACGACTTCCGGCGGCTCGGGCAATGCTTGCACGATGTTGGCTTCGGCGGCGGGCCGTTCGGCAGCGGGTTCTTCCGCGACGGACTGCTCGGCTACTGGCTGCTCAGCTACTGGCTGCTCAGCTACCGGCTGCTCGACGACCGGTTGCTCGACGACCGGTTGGTCGGCGGCCACCGCAGGCTCAGCCGCAGGTAGCTCCGCGACCGGAGGCGTGTGGTTCACTTGGACGTTGCCGCCGTCCGGAGACGGCTTAGGTACGAAGTAGAGCGTCGCCTTGACCTCGAAGTCCTGCTCGCCTTCGGTCACGGCGAACGTCTCGTAGTACGGGGCGAAATAGTAAGCGTCGCTCTCTTTTTTCACTTCGAGCTTCGGCTTGGTGCCGACCGGGGCGTTGACCTGGGTCGCAAACGCACCATGATTGTCGGTTTCGCCGAGGGG
>JAYVBB010000637.1:0-5670 GCA_043750715.1 Pseudomonadota bacterium
CGTTGCCGTCGCCTTCGACCCGCCGGCAAAGAACACTGGCACGTCCTCGCTCAGAGACGCCAGAATCTCCGGCACGAGGTCCAAGCGGTCCGGCGCCCCGATCTTCAGCGCGTCGGTGCCGAGCTCCACGGTCAGACGCATCAGATGGCGCAGGCGCGTCACGCGCTCATGGGGTGCTACGTCGGTCTTCTTGTCATACAGCATGGTCAAGACGGGAAGGCCATAGTCCGCCGCTTCGTCGGCGACGGCTCCTAGCATCTTCAAGTTGTTTGCGTCATTGCGGCCGTCGAAGTTGAGCTGCAGCGACACCGCGTCGGCGCCGAGACGTACCGCGGCTTTCACTGTCGTGACGAGCTCTTTGCTGTCGGCGTCGAGCGCCATCGCGTGCATGCCGTTCAGATGCACCATCAAGCCGACGCCGTCGAGCAGGCCGCGCGCCGTCAAGCGCTCTGCCATGCCTTTGTGCGCGATGACGCCGTCGATCCCGGGCTGGCCAATCCAGGCGGCTATGCGCTCGGTGTTTTCCAGGCCCTCGATCGGTCCCATTGTCAGCCCGTGGTCGATCGGGACGATCACGCCTCGGCAGGACGTCCGGTTTAGAAAGCGCCGTAAGCGAAGTTGCTTTGCACTCATTTTATCCCTCTTCACTGCTCAATGATGTGTTCGTCGATGCGGATGCCGACATGCCTACCTGGCTGCGCCACGTGTCCGAGGATCTTGTCACCCGGTTTCAATGCGGTGATATTGAGCGGCTGGCCGTCGGCGCCGAAGACGCGCACGTGCCAGTCGTCCTGCATGATGACGTTGATGCGGCGGCCGCCGCTGAACTCCGCCTCGATCAGGCGCAGGGGACGCACCTCGATCTTGGCACGGCCGACGCTGGCCCTGCGCGCCTTGCCGTCGAGGCCGACGATCATCACGGGCGCCCCGGCTTTCAGTTCGGACATGTAGTCTGTCCGGTCGCCGACGTTGTAGACATAGCTGTGCACGGCGCCGGCGTTGACCCGGAACGGCCGCAGCTCCATGTAGGGAAGATAAAAGACCTCGGGACAACACAGGATGCCACCCTGAGACGTCGATCCGACGAGCATGCCTTCGGTCGGCTCGAACAGCGTGACGAGGTCGAGGCAGGCGCGGTAGCCCATACCGGCCGTCGCGGTGCGAATCACGGTGCCGACTTCGATCGCGACGTTGACGCATGAGTTGGCGTCCAAGCGAGCGGAAAGCGCGTCGAGCCGCTGGTGCTCCCGGGGCGAATACATGACGCCGTCGGCGCCGACTTCCATGACGCCGAGCGATACGATCGCGTCCTCGAGGTCGGCCGGATCGGCGATCTCTTTGATCAGCACGGTGGCCGTCGCCTGCAGAGAGGCGATGACGAGCTCGAGCGGGATGTTCGTCGGGTCGCGAAAGCGGATGATCAAGTAGGGATGGCGGCTGCCGACCGCTATGGCTTCGTGCAGGCTTGCCGCATCGTCGACGAACGCACGAAAGCAGGTCGGATGGCCGGCGGCACGGGCGGCGGCGAGAACGTCCGATGAGGCGCTGGCAACGATGGCGCCTTCGGCGCTCGCCGCGTCTTGCGGAAGCCACGCCGCGAGGGCGTCCATCGTCGGCAGATCGACGATTTTTTGCATGCGTGCGGGTAAAGTCGGTGCTAGTCGCGCCCACAAGGCCGCGTCCATCAGGACACCGGTGTAGCGTAAATTGGGCAGGCGCTCGAGGAGGGCGCTGCCCTCTCCAGCAGCGGCCACGCCACATGCATCGTACCAGATCGTGCGCTCTCCGGCGTCTTTCACCGGCGTAGGGTGCATGTCGTCTTGGGCGACGCGGCGGATCCTGACGGCCTGGCGCGGAGCGAGTGGATGGGCGGTGCTCATGGGGATTGACCTCGTGTGACTATTGGATTCCAACGTAATTTCTGGCGAAGTCGCGCGCGAACGTGCGCGAGGAGCCCAGTTGCTTTAGCTTCGACTCGCTGATCTTGTTCAGGAAACGCGCGCTGTCAGGGTCGCCGTCTGGTGCCCTGTGCAGCATGTTCAGCATCGAGCGTGAGAACTCCTGGGCGCGCCAGATCAGTGGTAGGCGCTCGTCCGTGTAGGCTGCAAAGCTTGCGACAGGCAGCTTTTCCTCGAAGTACCGCCGCATGTGTTTGGCGAGTGCCACCGCATCGTGCACGGCGAGGTTCAAGCCCTTGCCGCCGGATGGCGTAATGATGTGCGCGGCGTCGCCCGCATAGAGAACGCGGCCAAACTGCATCGGCTCCATGACGTAGCTCCGCATGTCGAGGATTGACTTGTGCACGATCTGGCCTTCATTCAGCGTCCAGTCGTCTTTCCGCAAGCGGGTGGCCAAAGCCTTCCAGATGCGTGCATCCGTCCATTCTTCGGTCGTGTCGGCAGCGTCGACCTGCAGGTAGTAACGCGACTGGTCCTTGGTGCGCGGCATGTGCGCGCCGAAGCCGTCCGGGTGAAGGCCGTACACGACATGCCGGGCGGAAGGCGCGGCATTGGCCAGGATGGCGAGCCAGCGGTACGGATACTGCTTCTCGTACGTCGCGACCGCGCCGGCTGGCAGGGTGCGGCGCATCAAACCGTGGAAGCCGTCGCACGCGGCGACGAGCTCGGACCGAATGCGGAACGTCGACCCGGAGATGACGACGCCGTCGTCGTCGAAATCGCATGCGTCGGCCTCGGCGCCGAGGACGAGGTGCCCGCCTTTGTCGAGATAGCGGCCGATCAGGTCGTCGTTCAGCAGGTTCTGCGGATAGATATAGTGACAATCGCCATCGGCGAGAGCGCTGTAGTCGAGCTCCCAGCTGAAATCTGGTGCGCGGAACTCGCAAGAGCCGTGCGTGTGGCCTTGGGAATAGATCGTGTCAGCAAGTCCGTGCGCCGCAAGAGCGGCGACCGTCGTCGACTCGAGGACGCCGGCGCGACCGCGGTCGAATATTCCTTGCCGGTCGTAGCGGTCGATGACGACGCAGCCGACGCCGGCGTCGAGGAGGATGTTGCCGAGGACGATGCCGGCCGGACCGGCGCCGACGATGCAGACACGTGTCGTGAGCTTCATGCGTGCAACCCATCCCGTAAGGCGCGTTTGAGAACTTTTCCCGTCGGTCCATGCGGGACGTCGTGTCGCTCCATGAAGACGACCGCCACAAGCAGTTTGACGCCCGGCGTCTTGAGATCCGCGCGGAGCACCGCGTTCAACGTGATCAAGGTGTCCGCCTCCGATGGCATCTGAACGACCATCTCCGGCTCTAGGTGCAAGACGGCGGCGGGCGCGCTTCGTCCCGCGTCGTCGGTCAAGGCGACTACGCTGCAATCCTTTACTTCAGGTAGAGCGTTCAGGATCAGCTCCTCCATCACCAGGCTGTAGGCGGGGCCGGTCGGCGTATGGATGACGTCCGGCACGCGGTCGACCTGGTAAAAGCGCCCGCGCTCGTCGCGGTAGGCGACGTCGCCCGTCAGGAAGAACTCGCCGCGCCGTGCGGCAGCCGTGAGCTCCGGGTCGTTCCAGTAGCCCGGCGTGATCGACGGCGAGCGGACGGCGAGGCGCCCGACCTGATTCGGTCCGAGGCGCAGACCGTCGTCGGTTAGGATCTCCGCCTGCGCCCAGTGGACGGGCGTTCCAACGCAGCGGCCGTAGTCGCTGGAGTCGTAAGTGTGCTCTTGGCGGAAGACCGAGAAGCCCATCTCAGACGAGCCGAGCCCGTCCACGAATACCGAGCCCGGCGCCTCGCTGACGATGCGACGGATGTGTCGCTCGTGCACGGCGTCTCCGGTGTTGACCCACTCTTTGACGCTGGCGAGGTCGAAGTCGCCGAGCGGCGCATCGGCGATCTCCGCGTGCGTCTTGGCGAAGGCGACGACCGAGGTCGGGCGAAAGTGGGCGATCTGCGGCAGCACGGACCTAGCCGACTCCTCGGATGCGATGAACAGCGGCGTGTCGGTCAGCAGCGCGAACATCTGGAATGCGAGACCCGCGGAGTGTGCGTGCGGTAGAGCCGTGAGAATGCGCTGCGGGCGCGTCGGCAGGCCCAGACGATGGCGCGTGCCTTGAAAAAACTGCTGATGCGCAAAGACCACGGCTTTCGGTATGCCGGTCGTTCCGGACGAATGCGAGATGAGTACGACATCCTGTGGTGCGTGAACGTGCGGCAGCAACGGCCGATCGGTTGCGAGCGTCGCGAGGCCCTCCTGCCCTTGAATCCAGGGGAGGACCTGCCGCAGCCGCGGCATCTCCCTGGCCAGCCGCGCTTGTGCCCAGTCGTCGACGAGGAGGCCCTGCGCTCCCACTTTGCGCAGGAAGGGCACGACGATCTCCGGCAGCATGTTGCCGTTCACGAGCACCGGGATCGCGCCGAGCCGCGACAGAGCGACGAACTGGAGGAGATAGCCCGCGCCGTTGCGCAGGTAGACGGCGATCGGTTGGCCGGGTATGACGCCAAGGCGCACATACGCCGTTGCGTACCGCCGCGTCAGACGGTCGATCTGGCTCAAGCTCAAAACGGTCGCGCGCTCGTCGGCAGGCAAGGCCTGGTCTGTATCGAGCCAGACGAGCGGTGCATCCGGGGCCGCGCAGGCGCGAAGTGCGTAGGAAAAGAAATTCCCACACCCGATATCCGGCTCACTTTGCAGATTCATCGACGCCCTCCAAGTCTGTCGCGGTGCCTTGTAACGCAGCGAGATTCGGGAGCGAACTGACGGCCGCTGAGACTTGCCGATACGAATGCTACGAATGAATCCTAACCATGGGGTATAATGGCAGTATGAGCGCCGCCGCAAAGCCGATCGCCGCCGTTTTCCAGATGGGCAACCATGCGGAGGTCGTGGCCCGTACGTTCGATGCCGGCGCGGTGACCGGAGCCGATCCTGACGCGCGCTTTATCATCGGCGCCTTGGCGTTCGTCGGCCGTCTTGCCGAGGCCGAGTTCCTCTACGAGCGCATGCACGTTGAGCTGAGCGCTTCCGATGCCGCAGCCAGCCGCTTCTTTCTCGCAGTAGGCTTCACCCGCCACTCCGAGTATGCCAAGGCTCGCCACCATCTCGCCCTGAACCTCCGCGCGGCGAGCCGCGACGACGATCCGCTGCTGCGCTTTTTCGCCAACCAAGGCGTCGGCTTTTACCGGTTCTTCTGCGGGCGGTACCGGCATGCGTTTCGACGTGCTCGCGCCGCCCTCCTCGATGCCGTGGCCGCCGAGTTCGCCTACGGACGCTTTCTCGCGACCGATTTGTCGGGTCACGCGATGGTTCAAGGTGGCCAGTTAAGCGAGGGACTGGCTCATTTGCAGCGGGCGCTGGCGCTGGCGAAGGCGCTGGGCAACGGCGGCATGGCGGAAGCGACCACGATCGGGCTTGCATGCTATGAGGCGCAGTTCGGCCTCTCCGGCGACGCGTCTCTTGGCCGCCTTGGCGAGCTTTACGAGGGACTGCATCCGCAGAACACCTATTCGCGCGCCACCCTTCTCCTGGAGCTAGCCCGGCAGTGGTCTCTGCGGGGTGACGTCGACGCTTCCCGGCGCTTTCTCGACGAGGCCTCGCGGCTCGTCTACTCGCTGCAGCACCGGCGGCAAAGCGCGACGTTCAACCATCGGCACGCTTACAATCTCTTCCTCGCCGGTGAATACCATCAGGCCTTGAACCTGATCCGGCTTGCCAAGACCGA
>JAYVBB010000638.1:0-2615 GCA_043750715.1 Pseudomonadota bacterium
ACGGCGGTGCCGGTATCCTCATAATTTACGAATACCTGTAACCCGCGGCGACTCCGCGCCTACCAAATCAGGCCTATACCGCCACCGACATATGTCATCGCGTACGAGACGCCGACGCCGTCAACCGTAATGTCGCGGCCGTCACGCTGGAAGGTCATCGGCTTGTCGGAGCCGACCGTCAAATCCTCGCGCAGCGCAAATGCCATCGGCGAGAGCCAGCGACCTGACCGACGCCCGCCCACTTCGACGAGGCGAAAGATGGCATCGACGCCGTAGCGCTTGCCGTCGACATATCCCCCGGAGTAGCGGTCAGCCCCCGACCCGGGAATAGTCCCGGCTACTCCAGAGCCTCCCCACGATGCGACGTGACGACATCTCCATTCCTGCTTCGAGGCCGACGCCCACGGCTCGGTCGATCGAGATGGGGAGGACGTACTGGCTCCCAGGGTGATCGGGATCATTGATTAAGACTTTGCTCTTAACGTCCCAGACGCCGACTTTGGGCGTCAGGACGATTCTGTCGATCAAAACCGGCAGCTTGAAATCGAAAGCCCGACCAATCTGCAATCGCCTGGCACCGAATTCCGCCTGCGTGTCGGGGTTGGACGCGGTCGGCGTCAGGTCAAAGTAACCCCGAAAGCCCTTGAGGACACCCGACCGGGATTCAATGACGGCGCCTATGAACGTCAACGGTGCGCCAAATTCGGCCTCGCTGCCGAGAACGTCCCGTCCGTACCTGATACCGACCGCCAAGGGAGCGACGACTTCCGACGCGGCGTAGTTTTCCAGGTCCAGCCCCGAATTGAGGGCCGCGCCCAGTAGAAGCGGCTGCTCCTCTTTGAGAAAGTCTCCGTAAACCCTCCGGATGGCGTCGGCCAGCTCCGCCCGGACGTCCGAGGCGTTGACGGCGCTGACATAGATGTCGTCCGACGGAAACCGCCTGTCCGTGTCGTACAGAGACCATTGCCAGACTCCCGGATCTTCGTCGGACAAAATGCCGCGCCCGACCGCGGCCGACGCCTCGAGCCTCCCGACGCGTGTCGAGCCTACCGATTTCAGCTGCACCCTGCTAGGCGGTGCAATGCTTTGGACTCTAGGATGCGCGACCTCCGGCCGAAGTTTTTTTTGGCCGGCAGCCACTTCCTTCAACGAGATCCGGGCGACGGCCGGAAGCGAAAGAACGAAGGGGGCCGCGAGCAGTCGGGCATTCTCGTCGTCTTTGAGAAAGTCCAAGATACGCTCGGGAGAAAGGACTCTTTGCTCGAATACCGTCTCGAGGCGGGGAGCCGTCGCGCCGTTGCGAGGGCGCCATACCGCACCGGGGCTTCGCGTCCATGTCACGCCTGTGACCGGTTGCCGGTAAAGACCCACAAGAAACTCTTGTGGTCCCGGCTGAAGCAGCATGACCCACGGTCCTCTGCCCGCCGCGCCGGCCACCAGCTCCCCATCCAGATAGCAGCCAAAATCCCGGAAAACGCCGAGGCCCCAAAGGCTCTGACCAGCGAGCATCGCTTTACCTAGTGAGGAACAAGCCTCGCGGACGCGATCGATCGACCAAAACTCGGACTCGCCGCCGGCCCAGCTCAAGACCAGGTAGTCGAACTCGTCGGTGGGTCGACCCACGCGCCGCGCCTCCCCAGGAGCTGCCAACCCCTGCTGGCTCAAGCTCGATCCGAGCAACAAAACGAATGCCAGTCTTTGCCAATTCATAAAAGAAGGGCCTTTGGGCATATCTTTCGCGGGTAAGCGAGGCGCTTAGGGCGCTGACGGGGAGGACTTCGGCCGGTCCGGGATCTAAAGTTATCTTATCACCATTCCGAAAGACTCGTAGGCAAACAATAGGGACTCCATGTCGTTCGTATCCGTAAAAAGTCAGAGCAAGAACCACCGCCGGCTGCTTGCCGTCGGCGTTCTGATGACACTCAATGCCTCGGCCTGCAGAACCGCAGGCGACACGAGCGATTATAGTTTGGCGAGCGGAACGGCCTCCGTCTGGGTGGACCGCAGCATCAATGCGGAACAGGACGCAATCAGTCCATGTGATTGGTCGAAGGAAAGCCGGTTGATCCAGTGCGTATTCGTCGAGCGCTCCAGGCTCAAGGCCTGGGCGACCGGTGTGACGATCGAGGGGCCCGACCACTATCCGGAGCTCAAGACTTGGCAGCAGGCCGCGGACAGTTGCCAGGCGATGAAAGGCTTCGGTCACATTTCGACTTGGCGCCTGCCCACCATCGACGAGGTCCAGGCAGCTCTCCTCAAGGAGGACGGAACCTATCGTCCGGACTCCTTAGTCAGTCTTCTCGATGGCGTTCCAGGATTCGGCCTTTGGCCCAAGTACGGTCTCGTGTGGACCTCGACCCCTGACCCGGTCGAAGCAAAATCGCGATTCGCCGTTTTGCGCGGGCCGCAGTCGGCGCCGGCGGCACCGTCGTCGATCGATCGGCCGAAGTACTGGGTCTGCGTCGCCGACGTTCCGGTCGAGTCGCTGCGCGGCGATCCGCTAACGAGCCTCCCCAAGGCGCCAGAAGTCACCCCCGCCAGCCATTTGCCTGCGGGTCCAAAGAAAGACGCCCGGAACTGCCGTGTGACTTATGCCGGTAACCCAAATAGCAAGT
>JAYVBB010000639.1:0-2986 GCA_043750715.1 Pseudomonadota bacterium
CCCCCGTCTAACTCAAGCAATGTTTGTTTCTTCGCTGGCCTTCGCCGCGCAAAGCGCCGCCGCGAAAACCTGCGACGTCGCGATCGAAGGCAACGACGCGATGCAGTACAACCTGAAGGAAATCACCGTCGGCAAGGACTGTACCGAAGTGAAGGTGACGTTGAAGCACACGGGCAAGCTCCCCAAGGGCGCCATGGGTCACAACTGGGTGCTCGCCGCGGAAGCAGACATGCCCGCGATCACCTCGGGCGGCATGACGGCCGGCGTCGCCAGCGAATACCTGCCGAAAGACATTTCTAAGGTCATCGCGTCGACCAAGCTGGTCGGCGGCGGAGAAACGCAGACGACGACGTTCAAGACCGACGCGCTCAAGGCCGGCACGACGTACAAATACTTCTGCACCTTCCCCGGCCACTTCGGGGCGATGCAGGGCACCTTCTCGGTCAAGTAGTCCGCGTCGCCTACGTTCCAAGTCCGAAAATCGTCCGGGCCGAGCTTTTTTTCGACGCTGTTTAGTAAGTAATATCAGCAGCTTAGAAACTGCGCAAAGGTTGCTGCGGCGAGCAGCCGAAAAGTACTGACCATCCCTTTGGAGGTGATCAGATGCGAACCTGCGCCGCATTTTGCTTCTTCGTGAGCCTCGCGGCCTGGTCCTGCGGGCAGTCGGCCGTTCATTCGGGCGGTAGCGGCAAGCGGGTCGGTTCGGGCGAGTCGACTCCCGAGAAGAAGAAGAAGAAGGAGAAGGCGGTTCGCGACGATTCTACGACCAACGACGGTGCTTCCAACGACGACGGGACGGTGGCGCCCGAACCGGAACCGGTGGTCGAAGACGCCAAGGACGCAAAGCCTGACGACTCCGAGGCGCATACCCAGCAGGATCCTGCTCCCGCCACCGTGCCAGCGACGCCGTCCTGTCCGATCGTCGCGGCGACGCAAACCGTCGTGCAAACCATGGATCAAGGCATCGGCACGGCTTTATGCACGCAGCAGATCACGACCAGCTATGGACTCTGCGTCAACGGACCGGCGGTTTCAAGCAGCCACACCTGCGATTGTCCGGCGACCTGTCCCAATAAGACGCAAACGATCACGGACTTTCAGCCCAACGGCTCGGCGGCGTCAGGATCGCTGATCTGCAACGTGCGGATCACGTGCACAAATTGAGTCGACCGGACTTCCTCTCGGGGCGAAACGGGCAGGCCCCGGACGGCCGCGGCCGGGCCTAAAGCCGCCCCTCGTATCAGTGTAAGTATCTAAAATAACTATATAGAATAGAATCTATTCTCCTACCCTCAACTTTTTTGGGGGGGCGCCGAATATGATCCTAAGAACAGTTTCCCTGTGTCCTTGGACAGTTCACCGGCTCTGGGTCGGGAGAGAACCATGATCACGAAGACCTATCAAAACGCTTGGGGCCTCGCCGCGGCGCTCGCTTTGGGACTTTTCTCCCAAGCTTGCCGCTCGAAGCTCGACGTCAAGTCGAAGGACGGCGGCCCGATGCCCGCAACCGAGACTCCGCCCGTAGACGTGCCGCCGGAAGAGGAACCGGCCCCGACGACCGATCCGGATCCGGTCACGCCTCCCGTTCCGGTGGAGCAAAAGGACGTCATGGCTTTAAAGGGCGGCAAGCTCTATTTCCAAACGCGCGACACCATCACGATCGAGATCAATCGCAAAGTGATCGAAGGCGCGCCCAGCTTCTCACTCATCAACGTCACCAACTCGGGCAACGACGACACCAAGGCGATCAAGATCGTCGAGGAAGAAGTCCCGGCCTTCGGCCTCCACGGCGGTTTCGGCCTGGCGGAAGTCAACGGTAACGCGATCCAGCTGCAATTCTACCCCGGCGACGCGCAGTGGAAGGGCAAGTTCCTCTACGGCAAGAACAAGCTCAAAGTCATCGCGAACGACGAGGACAACCCTCGCTTCGCGACGATCGAGCTCTTCCTGCAGGACTTCGACGTCTTCGGCGTCGCCGTGACTTCGTTCGCGAACAACGTCCAGGTCGCGAAGCTGGACGGGCCGGCGGGCTACCAGTTTCAGGGTTGGGTGAACGTGCTGTCGCCGCCTACGGTTGCGACGGCGGATAATAAATCCGTTCTGACGAACGGGATTTTCAACATGGTGAATCCCCAGTAGAACATGAAAAAGCATTGAGCCTCGGCGTTGGAGCCGAGGCTCTTTTAGTTTGGGTTGCTTTGAAGTTGGCCTGGGCCTCAGGCCCGGCCGTCCGGCTGCCCTCACTTCGCCAATCCTCTAAGCAACGTCCCTCTAAAGTGCACACACGGCAACACCATCGTCCTGGGCATCATCAACGTCCCCGGCGACAGCACGGCATTGCAACCGGTCTGCGCTTCATCTCCCATGATCGCGCTGAACTTGGTCAATCCGGTCGACACCAGCTCGCCGCTCAGCGGATGCTTCACCCGGATCGTCTGCCGCGCCAGCCCGAGATTGGCGAGCTTCGTCCCGGCTCCGAGGTTGGTGTCGCGTCCGAGGATCGAGTCGCCGACGTAGGCGAAGTGCCCCGCCTTGGCGTGGTCGAAAAACACCGCGCCCTTTGCTTCCGTCGTGTGGCCGACGACCGCCTTGGGGCCGACGTAAACGTTCCCTCGTATATACGCCCCGTGCCGCACCTCGGCGCCGGGGCCGACGTAGCAGGGACCCTGGATGAAGGCGGTAGGTTCAACCGTCGCGCCCTCGTCGATCAGCACGCGGCCTTGAATGAACGCCGCAGGATGGACTTTTCCGCGGATCAGCGGGGCGTCGCCGACTCCTTGTTCCGTCAGAAATCGCTCGAGCCAGGTGCCGAGTGCCTTGCCGACGTAGGCAAATGGGTTCTCTTCGGCGAATTGAGCTCCGTGCAAACATTTGCTCAAATCGACAAAGGTTCGCAGTGTTAGCGGTTCCGCCATGCATCCACAAATTCATCTAGAGGGAAGTTTTTGCCTAAAGCGCCGGGCCTTAACTGCCGAGTCACTAGATA
>JAYVBB010000640.1:0-4569 GCA_043750715.1 Pseudomonadota bacterium
CGCTCGAGAGTCCCCGGATGCGTCGCGTCGAGTCGGGCTCGGCGCTGACGACGGTGGGAATGTTACGCCGGCGGGCTGCGCCGCCCAGCGGAGTGAGAGTGATGTGAAATCCTTCGGGCGCCTTGAAGGCGCCGGTCTTGGCGCCGTCTACGAAACAGAAGACGGCCCAGATGTGTTTGCAGTAGCCCTTGGCGCCGGCGAAGTAGGGGCAGCCGCAGATAGCGTCGACGAGGGCTTTCTTGGCCTCGGCGTCCTGCGACATGCCGACCTGGACGCGGTAGTTGCCGCCCTTGCCGTGGACGTCCGCCTGGATCTGATCCGGTGTCGCTTCCACCTCGAAGACCCGGCCCTGGCGGAAGTACTGGTCGCCGCGCCGGCAGACGTCGTTTTCCACGCCCATCGCGAGCATGTCGAGCCAGCCGCCGGGCGCGCGGGGTACGCTGGGATGGTGGCCGCCTTGTGGTTGGCCTCCCCCTGGTCCACTTCCTTGATCGCCGCTGCGACCACCAGAACGGCGGCGCCTGCGACGCTTTCTTTTCTGTGACCCGGTCATCTAGGTCAGAGAGCCTTCAGCGAGCTTCGGGGACGCAGGTCGCGGCACAACAGTTGGCGTTTCATCGCGCGGCGTCACTTTGAAACCCGAGTATGGCATAACTCCGGGCCGTGCAAAAGCCGAAAATAGAGTAGGGTAGGCCCCCTATGGCGGGTATTAAAGCAGTCATCTTCGACTTCGACGGCCTGATGGTGGACACCGAGTGGCCCGCCTTCGTCGCCTGGAGCGAGATCTACCGGGAGAACGGCCAGGTCCTCGATCTGAGGGAGTGGGTGGCCTGCGTCGGCGCCTCCTACGCCGCCTTCGATCCCGTCACCAGGCTCCAGGAGCTTACGGGTAAAATCTTCGAACGCGACGTCCTCACCCAGGACAAAGAGCGTCGCAAGATCGACGAGTGCAACCGGCTCCCGGCGTTGCCCGGCGTCGTCGACCGACTGAAAGAAGCGACGGCTCTGGGCGTCAAAGCGGCCGTGGCGTCCAGCTCGTCCTTTGCCTGGGTCGACGGCCACCTCTCCCGCCTGGCGCTGAAGGATCATATTGAAGTGATCCGGACCCGCGACGACGTCAAACGCATCAAACCGCATCCGGACCTCTATCTCGCCGCCGCGGCAGGCCTAAAGGTGGATCCGGTCGACTGTGTCGTGTTCGAGGATTCGCTGAACGGAGTGAAGGCGGCGAAGGCGGCCGGAATGACTTGTTACGCGATACCGAATCGCGTCACGTCGTTGCTGGATTTCGGCGAAGCCGACGGCCGTTACGATTCGCTTGCCCAGGTATCGCTAAAGAATCTACAGTTGCGCCGATTCCAAGCGTAGTACGGAAGGACTGATCATGAGCGGCGACGCCGACAGCAAGTTCGTGTGGATGAATGGCGAGCTCAAGCCCTTCGCCGATGCCAACGTGCACGTCCTCTCCCACAGCCTCCACTACGGCTCCGCGGCCTTCGAGGGCATCCGCGCCTACAAGACGACGGCCGGCCCGACCGCGATCTTCAAAGCGAAAGAACACATCGAGCGCTTCGAGCAGTCGATGGCGGTGTTCGGCGGCACCTCCGCCTACACGAGCAAACAGATCGTCGACGCCATGGCGCAGGTCGTCAAAGCGAACGGCTTCGACGAGTGCTACCTCCGCCCGCTCGGGTACATCGGCCACGATTCGCGCGGTCTTAAGCTCCCGGCACAGCCCAAGATGCAGATTGCGATCGCCGCGTGGAAGTGGGGCAAATACCTCGGCAACGACGCGATGAACAAGGGCATCAAGTGCAACGTCTCGAGCTTCCGCCGCCCGGACGTCGCCAGCTCCCTGCCGTGGGCCAAGCTCTCGGGCAACTACCTCAACTCGATCATGGCGCGCCGCGAAGCGACGCTCGCGGGCGTCGACGAGGCGATCCTCCTCGACCAGCAGGGCTACGTAGCGGAAGGTTCCGGAGAGAACATCTTCCTCGTCGAGAACGGCGAGCTGTCGACGCCGAACCCGAACGCGATCCTCCCGGGCATCACCCGGGCCTGCATCTTCGACCTCGCCCGCATCGCGGGCCTCAAGGTGCGCGAGCGCGACGTCACGCGCAACCAACTCTACACCGCCGACGAGGTCTTCTTCACCGGAACCGCCGCGGAAGTCACGCCGATCTCGCTGATCGACGGCCGCAAGATCGGAGCCGGCGAGCCGGGCCCGGTCACCAAGAAGCTCGCGAAGCTCTTCGAGCAGTCGGTCCGGGGAGAGCTCCCCGAACTCAAATCCTGGCTGCACTTCGTGTGAAGAAACTGGAAGGCCAAGGCAACGTCATCGGGAAAGTTGCTCCTGATTTCGTTTTGAAGGATCAAACGGGAGCCAAAGTCGGGCTCTACGAAGTCCTCGAGAAAGGGCCCGTGCTGCTGGCGTTCTATCCGGGCGACTTCACGCCCGTCTGCACGCGGCAGCTGTGCAACTACTCCGACAACATCGCCACGTTTCGCCAATTCGGTGTGCAGGTGCTCGGAGTCAGCGACAACTCGGCCGAATCGCACGCCGAGTTCTCGAACAAGTTCAATTTTCCTTTTCCGCTGCTAGCTGACCCCGCGAAGATCGTCACGGAACTGTACGGATGCCGCTCGTTCTTCATGGCGGGGCGCACGACGCGGGCGGTGTTCATCATCTCGCCTAAGAAGGTGATTCTGTACCGTTATATCGAGCCGACGATTCTGACCCACCGAAACTCCGGCGAGCTGGCCAAGATCCTGTCGGAAATGAAGGCGCACGGGGTTATCTGATTGTGGTCTCTTGAGTTCTGAAATCTTGGTTCAAGAGCCAAGATTCGGAGGAGGTTTCATCGGGACTGAGGGGTTGGTAACCCTACAATACCGCGGGAGTCACGACTAATTATGGCGACTTGGTCGTCATGCAGAAAGGCTCGAGCAGTACGAACGCGGTCGTTTCGTTCTTTGTATCCGGATTGATTCTCTACGTGCGTATCGGCCGTGACCCTCACTTCGATCCTCTACGTTGGTAACAGGCGCCGGATATGACGCCCGTATAGCGATCCGTTCCGGCTTTGCAAATTTTGTTGCGATTGACGACGTGCAGCCAAGCCGCTACCTCGACCTTCGTGTAAATGCGAGCCGGCGAGTCGAAGTATCCCCAGGTACCGGGCGAGGGATCTTTGTCGCCGTCGCTGAAGAAGTCGAGAATTTTGTTGCTCTGAAACGACAAGTGACGGGTGCCATCGATCTCGTCCCAACTCGAACCCACGAAGTCGCGAAGGGAAATCCCTGTCGCGGGGACGGCCGCGCTCTCCGTCGCCTTCGCCAAGCCTCCCGCATTGTTGCGGTTGAAATAGGACGGCAGGGCGGTACTGAAGTGGAATCGGGCGTTTTGCGACGCGGAGTTCGGGTTGAAGAATAGGAGTTTTTCCTCCGGAAGCTGCATGTAACCGCCCGTGATATTGAAGCTTCTGTTGCGGTCAAAGATCTCGGGGGTAAAGCCGTGCCCGTCTAGATGGTCCGGGTAAATGACGTCGCGTTCGCCGGCCTTCACGTAGAGTTCGTATTCCTTATGCTGGTGGGTGGCAACCCAAGCGGCGTCGCGATCCATCTCGGCGATTTGCTCCCGCGTTCCCCAGCTGAACGAGTGGATGGGTCCTTTGCCGCACAGGATGTAGTCGAGCCCGTTCAAAGTATCGCTTTTCCACCAGCGGACGACGACGGTGTTGTCGACCTGAGGCGCCGACAGGCGGTCGCAATAGGTGCGCGGGTCGGCCAGCTTGGGTTCTTTAAACAGCCGGAACTGCACGCCGTCATTCAGTCTTATGCGCATGGCATACAAGCCGTAGCCGAACGTCGCGAAGGGAGAGGGAGTGGCGAACAGCGGCTGATTAGAACCCCCGCGCGCTAGCCTTCCGGTCCAGCCGGCATTGCCAAACCAATCGATCTTGGCGGCGGGACCCCAGGAATAGAGCGTGTCCGGCTTACATTTCAGCTCCCCGCTGCCGTCGGTCTTGACGATGTGATTGTTGAAGGCCGCGTCCTCGCAGTCCCCGTAAGGGTAGCCCCCGCCGGCAAGCGCCAGGCCGTCCGTTGCCGGCACCTCCTTGGCCTCGGAACCAGGAGCATGGAGCGGTCTCAGGGCCTCGAGATCGGTCGTCGACATGCGGCCGACTTTTTCCGTCGCCGCATTGCAGCTTTCGAAGCCCGCATAGAGCCCAAGGCTGGGATCGACCTGGCCCGTCCTGGCGTCGAAGAGGCGAATTTCCTCGTTGTGCCAGCCGCAGACATGGCCTTCCGCCGCTTGCGCGACCCGCCGTTTGCAGTCGTCGACGAGCGCCGAGTGGTCCGAGTCTCCCATCGGGACGACTTCGGCGCCGACACGGAGGGGCCGATATCCATCGCCGACCCATGCGCAAACGACGCCAGTTGTCCAAGTCTCGGCGGTTTTAGCGCAGTCCCTAACGAATTTTGCCCCTATGGCGCCGTTGTCAACGAGGCGCTCACCGGTCTTCAGGGAATGCAGCGAGAAGGCGTGGCCGGTCCACCCACATACTA
>JAYVBB010000641.1:0-2838 GCA_043750715.1 Pseudomonadota bacterium
AAGCGGCCCGGCGCAGGCGCCCCGGTTCAGCTGATTTTGAGCGTGTATTCACCGGCTAGTCGCTGGCGCAGCGCGCCGATCGTCGGCACTTCGTCGTAAAAAATTTCGACCAGACTCAGGCCCTGGGCCGGAGCGGTCTTGCCGGCGTCGTCCCGCTTGCCGGAGGCGACGGCCCGGAGGATGGCTCCCGGCTCGGCCCTGCCGGTCCCGACTTCGACGAGCGTGCCGACGAGGATGCGGACCATCTGTTTCAGAAAGCCATCACCGATGATCCAGATGTCGACGAGTGGCCCCTTGGCGTGAACCTCGACCTGATGGACTGTCCTCACCTTCGTCTTGGCGCTCGAGTCGGCGGCACAAAATGCGGTGAAGTCGTGGCGGCCGATGATGGTCTTCGCCTCGTCGCGGACTTTGTCGACGCTGCACTCGTAGTAGAGCTGCCACACGAAAGGGGCGACCATCGGGTTCCGCTCCGCTCCGAGCCAAAGGCGGTAGCGGTAGGCTTTGCCTTTGCCGCTGTGGATCGGGTGGAATTCCGCCGCGACGGGTTTTACGGATGTTACGCCGACGCTCTCCGGCAGCAGCCCGTGCAGGCTTTTCAGCCAGCGCTTCTCGTCGAACGCCTCCGCCGTCTTGAACGTCGCGACCTGATGTTCGGCATGCACTCCGGTGTCGGTCCGCGACGCCGCCGTCACGCGAATGTCGTGGCGCAGGATCGTCTTCAGCGCTTTTTCCAGGTGATCCTGCACGCCGCGTCCCGACGGCTGGCTCTGCCACCCGTGGAAGTCGGCACCGACGTATTTCAGATCGATGCGATAGCTGTTCACTTGACCGTTTCGAACGTGAACCCGAGGCCGATGATTTTCCGACCGAAGGACACCTGGTCCTCCTTGTTGCGGGACCGGACGATCTCGACGAAAGGCGACAGGTAGATGTAGCCGAGGCCCATCGAGCCGCGCATGGAGGCCGCGCCCTGTTCATCGATCGGGTTGAGCAAAATGTTGGCGGAAGCGCCGATGACCGTGCCCTGCTTCCAACCTTTGTTGGTCAGCGTCTCGTCTTTGTTCTCCGTCGGCTCTTCGATCATCGCAGCCTTCGTCGTCGTGCTCGTGGCGCCGCCCGTCCGCACTTCCTGCCAGTAGATGCGTTCGACGCCGATCCAGCCGTCGAGAACGAGCCATTTCTTTGAAAATGGCGTCATTTCCGCGGCGAAGCTAGCTTGCAGCGGCACCAAAGTCAGCGAGGTCTTGCCGTTGGTGTCTTCCTCAACGTCGTCGGGGTCGAGGTCGCTCTTGTCCTTCACGACGCCGGACTTCGCCTTCAGGGCGTGGCCGTCGTCGGTGTAGTAACCCATGCCGAACTTCAGTCCGAAGGTGACGTACCAGTCCCAGGCGAACCAGTCGGCGTCGAGGCTGGGGTAAGCCGACGGGGTACCGTAGGCTTCGTCGTAGAACCGCATGCCGTCGTCGAAGGCGGGGCGGTTGTAGTTCACGCGCACGCGGTAGCGGCCGAACACGCGGTCGGGCGTCTTACCGCGAACGCGAATCTGAACGCCTCCTTCCGACGGGTCCTGGGCCGGCTGGTCCGGGACGGCCAGCGGCTCTTCGCCGGCCTTCGCCGGCTCCGCGACCGGGGCGGGAGTCGCGGCCGGGGCGGGAGTCTCCGCGGGCTTCTTACCCGAATCGTCCTCTTCCGGCGCGAACAGGATCTCGCCCTCGTCGTCTTGCGCGAACGCCGGCAGGGCCAAAAGGCCCATCGCAATGACTACAGACGAGAGCCGAAGCATCATTTCACCCCGTTGAGATGTTCCAGGATCTGAACCGCGTTGGACGCGGCCCCTTTCTTTAGATTATCAGCGACGTTCCAAAATTGCAGCCAGCGCGACTTGGTTTGGCCGTGGGGCAGCCGCACGCGGCTCACGAAGACCCGGCGATCGCCCGTGACGCCGCGGGGCGTGGGCTGCGAGGCGTGGTCGTCCTTTTCGTTGAGTACCAAACCCTCGCCTTTGCGGAAGGCCTCCATCGCGTCGGCGCGTGTGATCTCTTTGCCGAGCCTCACGTTCACGGTCTCGCCGTGGCAGTGGAACGTCGGAACGCGCACGGTGGACGCCAGCACTTCGAGGTTCGGCAGACCCATGATCTTCTGGGTCTCCTTGACCATCTTGATCTCTTCGTAGACGTGGCCGTGCTCGTCGAAGACGTCGATGCCCGGCAGCAGGTTGAACGCAATCGGCTGGGCGTAAACCTTCGGCTCCACCTCCTGGAACCGCATCTTTGCTTCCAGCTGCTCGCCGAGCTCCGCGATGCCTTTTTGCCCGGTGCCGGAGACGGATTGGTAGGTCGAGACCTGCACCATGTCGATGCCGAAGGCGTCGTGCAGCGGTTTCAGCGCGACGACCATCTGGATCGTCGAGCAGTTCGGGTTGGCGATAATCTGCGGCTTGTCGCCTTTGAGCGTGGCGCCGTTCACTTCCGGGACGATCAACGCGACCGTCGGGTCCATGCGGAAGGCGCTGCTGTTGTCGATGACGGTCGAGCCTTGGGCGACGAGGGCGCGGGAGAACTCGCGCGAGAAGCCGCCGCCGGCGCTCATCAGGACGTAGCGGACGCCCTTCAGTTTCTCGACGGAGAAGACCTGGACCTCCTGCGTCTTGTCGCGGAACTGCACGCGGCTGCCGGCCGAGCGCGGCGAGGCGAAGAGGCTCAGGTCGATGTTCTCTATCCGCGACTCCTCGAGGTCCTTCACCATCTCGCGGCCGACGGCCCCGGTGGCGCCGACGATCGCGACCTTGACGCTCGTCATTTCGGGCTCTCCTTCGAAAGCTTCAGCCGGAGCGCT
>JAYVBB010000642.1:0-2891 GCA_043750715.1 Pseudomonadota bacterium
TATTCGGGACCGATGGAGGTGGTGCCGGTGCGGAAGGTCTTCAGGACCCTGGCCTGGCGATCGAAGAGGAAGAGGTCGTAGGCTTTGCCCCGGACCTGGTCGGTCTTCATGTTGGCGTCGGTCGCAGTCAAGCCGTAAACGAACTGGTCGTTGCCTCCGAGCTGGCGGGAGTCGCCGAGCTCGAAGTCCAGGTCCTGGGCGGGCGCCTGCGTCAGCGAATCCCAGGCGACGGCGAACATCTCGCCCGGATCTTGGTTTACCGTCACCACCGTAATCGTATTCGATTCCGGCGGAGTCACGGTCTTTTCACCCGTGTCGGCGAGCTGGTTCACGCCCGCCGTCTCCGTGAGGGCCAGGCTGGGATTCGCCAGGATTTTTTCCATCGCGGTGTCGAAGTCGCAAGGAATCCGCGGCACTTTCGTCGCGTGGTAGGCGGCTTCGGCCGCGATCAGCTCGTCGATCGCCGCGGCGAGGGCCTTCGTGTCGAGGGTGTTCTGCTGCCCTTTCAGCGGGCTCAGATCGGCGCCGCGCGTCGCAACGGGAGCTTTAGAGGAACTTTTGTGGGAGGGTTTGCCGCAGCTGGTCAGAATCAGAGCCGCGAGCAGGAGGTATGTCGTCGTTTTCATGGATTTGGCCTTTCGTTGTTTGTAGCATTTGGCGAAGAAGTCGGCGTCGATCTGGAATTCGAGGTGGGTCGGGCCGTCGGTGGTGTTTTCCTAGCCGGCGAGCGCCGCGAGGTCGCCTTCCGGCTCGACCGCGAGCACCAACATCGTCGCCATCCAAATTTTGAGTCCCATCGCTTGGTCCGTCCCGTCGTCTAGGGGGCATCATTGCCCGCACCTCCAGAACTAGCGGAGAACGCAGGCGGATTTTTGCCCGCAATTGCGCTTTTTACGCGTTGACGACGAATACCGGAGCCAGTAAACCCACTCCACACTACCGGCGCCTCGCGGCGCCCTTCTCCCAGGGGATTTATGGAGCTTCAGCGTGCAATTCTGGTCGCAGCGACGTTTGCTCTTGTCGCTTGCGGCCGCGGCGCCAGCCAAACTGACGTGGCGCCGACCGAGTCGTTCGCGGCGTTTCAGGCCTTCGAAGCCGCCCAGGGCCCGGGAAGCGAAGAGGACGCGACCTGCAACGACGGTTGCCAGAAGCTCCGCCAGGAATTCCGCTACATCGTGGCGATCGGCAAGGAAATCTACTGCTACTGGGACCTGAAGAAAGCCGAAACGGGCATCGACTATGACGCGCTCGCCGCCGACGTCGAAGCAGCGATCACCTCGGATACGGGCATTCCGGAATACTACACGACGATGCAGCGCTGGGCCGGCTCGTTCCACGACGGTCACGTCAACATCCTCACTGCCGCCAGCCTGAATCCGCTGCAGTCGTTCGCCGCGCCGATGGAGCTGCAAGTCGTCGCTCCCGGCACGGGTCACGAACGAGTCGTGCTGACCAAGTCCACCGACCCGAAATTCCAAGTGGGCGACGAAGTCCTCGCCGTCAATGGTGTCGATACGATGACGGCCCTCGACAACCTCGAAAAATTTCGCAGCGGCTCGACGCCGCGCATGCGCCGTGGCCGCGCTTCCGGCCTCGTCAACGCGATCGGCGCCGCCGCCGGCAGCGCCGACCTCAAACTCAAAGTGAAACGCGGCGACCAGCAGCTGGAGCTCGCGACGTTCCGCACGGCCGCGATCGATCCGACGCCGCTGCCTACTCCGAACCCGGGCAACGTCGACGCGATCAACTCCGTGAAGGTCATGACGCTCGCCGGCGGCGTCGGCTACCTCCGCTTGGACACGTTCTCGGCAGAAGGCCTCGAAGACGTGATCGACCAGGCGCTCGACCGCCTCGTCGCCTCCCGCGCCCTGATCATCGACGTGCGGAAGAACGGCGGCGGCAACCTCGCCGGCGACCGCGTCATCGCGCGCCTGATCTCGGAAACGAAAACGCGCTACGAAGTCGCGGTGCGGAAAAGCAACTTCCTCTTCTTCAGCCGCCCGGACGTGTTCTCGCTACCCGATAGCGACGCCATGCCGGGATACGCCGCCTGGCTGCCGCTCACCGTGCAACCGAGCGCCGACACGCGTCTGCGCGGCAAGCCGGCCGTGGTGCTGACCAGCTCGCGCTGCTTCAGCGCCTGCGACACGTTCACGGTCGGCATGCGGACCAACGAGCTCGCCACCGTCATGGGTGAAGCGACCGGCGGCGGCACGGGCTCCCCGCTCGTCTTCGAGCTGCCGAACTCCGGCCTCTCCTTCCGCTACTCGGTCGTCCGTGGCCGCAACCTTCGCGGCGACTGGATCGAGGGTCAAGGCACGCAACCCGACATCCTCGTCGAAGCCGACGAAGCGACGTTGCGCGGCGCCGCCGACAACCAGCTGGATGCCGCTTACGCGCACCTCCGCCAACGCCTCGACGGCCTTCGCGAACCAGAGACGATCGCTTCCGACGTGCTGACCGCGCACGGCAGCGTCTTCGCCGTCAGCTCCGGCGTGGCTCAGGCTCTCGAAGAAGCCTTCGAGCTGCGCCGCGACGCCGCGGCCGACGAGTGGCACCGCTAGGCCGGGACGTGTTACAATGCTGAGATGGATGTCCTGGTTCAACTTTGGACACTGGGAATCCTCTCCTCGCCCGAATTGGCTGAGGAGAGTGCCGCCCAACGGGGCGTCGCCGACTTACTCCGTTGACGACCAAATTCCCCATGAAGAAGTCGAACCTTCAGCGCTTCAAAGACGGCGAACGCCTAACCGAGGCTCAGCTACACGAATTGCTTGCGTCGGCTCGGGAACACGACCGCAAGTCCAATCGAGTCCCGATTGCAGTGACTCGGCTCGCGGCTGTGGCGTCCTTGTTGACACTCTTTCTCATAGCGACGTTGGAAAAGTCGT
>JAYVBB010000643.1:0-1564 GCA_043750715.1 Pseudomonadota bacterium
GCTCGCGGCGAAGCTTTCTGAGGCTTGCGGGGGCCGGCTGGAGTCGATGGCCGTCGCAATCGAAACGCCGCGCGGGCCGGTAGTCGAGACGCTCGTCGAGCGCGGCTTTCACGTGTTTTCGATCAATCCGAAGCAGCTTGACCGCTTTCGCGATCGACATGCACCGGCCGGCTCCAAAGAAGACAGCGGATCGCAGCATGTCGCGGATGGCGGAGCTGACCATGATGCCATCGGGAGGCGCGATGCTTTCGAGGCGCGATGTGACGTTGACCGCGTCACCGAATAGATCCCCACCGTTGGCGGTCACATCACCGGCGTGGACCCCAATCCGCACGCGGAAAGCGAGAGCTGGGTCTTTGAGGGCGCGTCGCTCGCGTAAAAACATCTGAAATTCTGCGGCGAACTCGACGGCCGCCTGCGGCGTCGGAAACTCGATCATGTAGCCGTCACCGGTGCCTTTGACTACCCGACCCTCCAGACCATCGACCGCATGGCGAACAAATAGGTCATGATCCTCGAGCAATTGCGCCAAGATTTGCACGTCGCGATCGCGGCTCATGCTGGTGTAACCGACGATGTCGGTAAACACGATGACGGCCAGGCGACGATTGCTGGCTTTGTTTTCCAAGACTTGGGCTCCCAGTCTCCGGATCGGCGGCCAACCTCTGAAAGTTGAAAACGTCGCTTAGGCCCTGCCAGCAAACACACCGCAGAGTCGCTGGGAGTTCGGTTACTTAGCTATCTCTTCTGCTGGCTCCCGCAGGTCGCCTCAAGGCCCGGCCGGATTGGGCACGACTTCCTTGACGTAGTCGGGAAGCAGTCTCTTTAACGAATCGGCGGACTCTTCAGGCGGGAGCAAACAGAGGACTTCATCGTTCCGGGCGGCATCCTCGTGGCAGCTGAAGCGGCCTTTCGCAAGCGTCAGGAAACTCGCTCGGACGAAGCTCGCGGGCGACCGGGACGCGTCCAGTTTGACGCGCATCCATGCGCCGTCCGCTGCGGGTGGGGCTGCGGCAGCCTGGGTCGCTCTGGCACCCTTGGCGGAAGCCTCGCAGAGCCGCCTAAGGTCGGGCATTTTTTGCCTCACGTAAGCTCCAAACAGCGCCGCGAATTGGTCGGCTTGACGCGCTTCATCAACGTCCCCGTGCAGGCGTACTGCCGCGAAAAACTCGATGAGACTACGGTCCAGGTCCGGCTTCGCTCCAGAACGCAGGCAGAGGCGAACCGTGCGAAGCAGCTCCGGTAGCGTGCTATGAACGAGGTCGACGTCCGATTGCGCGGCGACGTTCTGCAGGTCGGTCAAAATCTGCCAGTCACCTGCGGGAAGGTGGGTCACGGCACTGAGCAGGACGCCAATCGTCCCCTCGGCGTTTCCCTGACGGCGAAGGACACCGTTGGGCAGCGCTTTCCAAAGCGCCGGAGACAGCGCGGCTTTGAGCACCGCCTGGGGCGAAGCGTGAACGCTCTCGACGCACTCCCGCCGGCGAATCACCCAAAAGTCGAAGTTCGAGTTCCACCAGTGGTCGCGAATCAAACCGATTCCGGAGCCGCCGGAACCGTCGGT
>JAYVBB010000644.1:0-5947 GCA_043750715.1 Pseudomonadota bacterium
TCGGCGTTCAACGTGTGGAAGTCCGCTAGGAAAAAGAAAAAATCATAGCTTTCCTGAAGGTCGATCAGGGGCTTGTAGGCACCAAAGTAATTGCCGATGTGGGGGCTCCCCGAAGGCCGGGATCCCGTCAGCACGCGTTTCTTTTTACCGCTCATCTCGACTCCAGAAGACCTCAGATCTTCCCCTAGGCCCCCAAAAAAATCACTAGTGATCTTGCGGTCCTCTTTTCCCCGGCGCTAGAACCTGTTAATATTTAAGAGTTAGTTAACCTCATCGACAGGAGTGCTCCAGTGGACGCGACGCTTACGAAAGATGCTCTGATTGAGATGATCCGCGACAAAGTCGGTTACCCTGTCAAGGAAGCGAAGGAAATCCTTGAGATTATTCTCGAGGAAGTGAAGCTTAAGCTCGAAGAAGGCAAGGAAGTGAAAATTTCCGGCTTCGGCAAATGGACCGTGAAGGAAAAACGCTCGCGTCCGGGCCGCAACCCGCACACCGGCGACCGGATCGAAATCTCGGCGCGCCGCGTCGTGACCTTTCATCCGTCCGATAAACTTCGCGATTCCGTGAACAAAGCCTACGAAAACAAGTGACCGTCGTCACCGTTTCCCGGGTTAACTAATCGACGACAAGTACCGCCGCTGCCCGATAGGGACAGCGGCGTTTTTTTCTGGTCTAGTATCACTACCTTTATGCGACTCACGAAGATCTATACGAAAGTCGGCGACAAGGGCCAAACGATGCTGGCCTCGGGACAGAAGGTCCCGAAGGATTCGCTACGTATAGAGACGTACGGCACGGTCGACGAGCTCAATGCCTTTCTGGGCGTCTTACGCGACCACCTCGCCGCGGACGCCAACAAATTCAAAGACCTGATCGACCGCATCGCCGCCGTGCAGAACGAAACGTTCGATCTCGGCGGCGAGCTGTCGATGCCGCCGGAAAAGCTCGACCCGACGAAACAGCAAGTCGTCACGGCAGCTTCTATCACGCGTCTCGAAAACGAGATCGACGAGTACAACGACAAGCTGCCGCCCCTAGCCAATTTCGTCCTGCCCGGCGGGCACCCGGCGAACTCCGCGGCGCACGTCTGCCGCACGGTCTGCCGTCGCGCCGAGCGCCTCGTCGTCCACCTCTCGCGCGAGGAGTCGGTGCGGGACGATGCGCGTATTTATCTGAATCGCTTGAGCGATTGGCTGTTCGTGGCGAGTCGGGAGATCAGCCGCCGCCTCGACGTCGCCGAAGTGCTGTGGAAGCAGGCGAAAGGACCATGAAACGGTGGCTGAAGCGCCTATTCTGGGCGATCTTTCTCGCCTTGCCGACGGTTGCGGCCGTCGTCTGGAGTTCGTTTCCCGCGCTTCTCGCCGGATGGGCCGTCGTCTCGCACCAGCCGCCGACGATGACGAAGGACGACTGGCTGGATCCGACGCACGTGCTCGAGCTGCGACGGCAGATTCAGAAGCATTTTCTGGCTAATAGAGTCTATATCCCGCTGGACGACATCGTCGCGCCGTCGCCCAACGAGGCGGAGCCCGGTGATGCCCTTTTACTCATGCAAAAGGCCTGCGGGCGCGGTAGACTCTACGTATGGATCCCGCTGAAATTTAAGGTTCCGCTCACCGGAGGGAAGGTGATCGAGTGGTGTTGGAAACCGCAGACAAAGGACGTTTGACCTCGGAACGCCGCGCAAGTGGCGCCGCTGGCTTCGAAATCCAGGAAAAACCCCTGGAGCATCTGGCCGCGTTGCAGACCGCCGTGATCGACGACCTCATCGAGCTGATCATCAGCCACGCCAACGAGCACGCCGGCAAGGCGGAGATCGTCGCGGCGTCCGAGCGGTTCTTCATGGAAAACGGCAAGGTTTTCCACGACGACACCTTTTACGACACCCGCATGACGTATTTCTTCGACCACTTCGTGTTCGAGCGGCCGCTCTCCAGCCGCAGCGGGGGGCCCCTGGCGACCCCGTACGAGCACTTCCTGGCCGCCGTCTGCGACCAGAACGTCACCGTCACCCCGCCCGTCTCGGCGCTGCTGCTGCAGCTCAGGGACTACCGGCACTCCCTCTTTCAAATCGCCAAGCTGGATTTGAAGAAGATGGTGCTGACCGACCTTTTGGTCCCCTGTCGCGTGACCGTCACGGCGAAACCGGGCGAAACCTTCATCGGTTTGGACAAAAAGACCATTTTTCAGGGATTCGTCTTTCCCCACGGCGAAGAATCCCAGCTCAGCCCGGGAATCGTGCTGCACCCGCAGCGCGGCTCGCGCTTGATCAAGAAATTCGTCAAGCAGGCGCAAAAAACCGAGAATTTCTCCCGTAAACTCACGCTGGCCCGGCTGGCTAGCTTGCAGCTCCGCTATCTCCGCCACCGCCATGTCGACCCGAAGTCGATCTACGCAGCCGACCTCAAGGGCGGCTGAGACTCGACCGACAAAACCCTCAGGACCAATGGGGGTTTATGTCCAGTCCTCTCAAAACTTTCATGGTCGGCCAAAATCACATCAGTGAGGCCGACTTCGACAAGGCCGAGCAGAAGGCCGAGAAAGAAAAAATCTCGGTCATGCATGCGATCGAGTCGTTGCAACTCATGCCAGAAGACAAAGTTCTCGACGTCTTCGCGAAGTTCTACCGCGTGCCGCGTTCCAATCTCGGCGAGATGGACGTGCCGCGCCAAGTCATCGACCTCATCCCGAAAGAGATGGCGCAAAAGCACCGCGTCGTGCCGATCGACCGCGCGGGCAACAACATCATCGTGGCGATGGGCGATCCGCGCAACCTCGACGCGATCAACGCCATTCGCTTCTCCGTCGGTTTCTTTCCGAAGCCCGTGCTCGCGAGCGAGCTCCGCCTGACGGAAGCGATCGAGAAATACTACGGCAAAGCGCTGTCGATGGGCGACCTCGAAGACAGCGCCGTCAACCTCGACACCCGCAAGTCGACCGCCAAGGCGGAACGCCAGGACATCTCGAACGACAAGGGCGACGGCCCGATCATCAAGGTCGTCAACCAGATCCTGACGCAGTGCCTTCATCGCAAAGCGTCGGACATCCACATCGAGCCGTACGAATCCTATCTCCGCGTCCGCCTGCGCATCGACGGCGTACTGCACGAGATCGCCCGGCCGCCGATCTCGATGAAGGCCCCGTTCACCTCGCGGATCAAGATCATGGCCGGCATGGACATCGCGGAGAACCGCCTGCCGCAAGACGGTCCGATCAACATCCTGATCGGCGGCAAGCCAATCGACTTCCGGGTGTCGTGCATCCCCACCGTTTACGGCGAGAAGATCGTCATGCGGATTCTCGACAAATCCTCGCTGCAAACCGACATGACGCGGCTGGGCTTCGACACCGACGAGCTCGCGAAGTTCAAGTCGTCGATCCACGCCCCTTTTGGCATGGTGCTGGTGACCGGCCCGACGGGCTCCGGCAAGACGACGACGCTCTACTCGGCGATGGCCGAGCTGAACCAGGAATCCGACAACATCATGACCGCGGAAGATCCCGTCGAATTCAACCTCGAGGGCATCAACCAGGTGCAGATGAAGTCGGACATCGGCCTGAACTTCGCCGCCGCCCTGAAGTCGTTCCTCCGCCAGGATCCGGACGTCATCATGGTCGGTGAGATCCGGGACCTCGAGACCGCCGAAATCTCGATCAAAGCCGCGCTCACCGGCCACATGGTGCTGTCGACGCTCCACACCAACAACGCCCCCGAGACGATCTCGCGCCTGCTCAACATGGGCGTCGAATCCTTCAACCTCGTTTCCGCCCTGACTTGCGTCACCGCCCAGCGCCTGATGCGCCGGATCTGCGAGCGCTGCCGCGTCGTCGACGAAGCGGTGACCCCGCAGATCATGATCGAGCTCGGCATCCACCCGCAGTACGCGGACAAGGTGAAAGCTTACAAAGGCGCCGGCTGCGCCGCCTGCGGCAACACCGGGAACAAGGGCCGGGTTGCCGTCCACGAAGTCCTGAAGCTTACCGATTCGGTGCGCGAGGCGATCCTCGCCAACGAGCCCGCGATGCGCATCAAGAGGATCGCGATGGTTGCCGGCATGCGCTCGCTCCGTCAATCCGCTTTGAACAAAATGGCCCAGGGCATCTCGGACGTACAGGAAGTGATCAAAACCACGGCTTCGGACTCCGACGACGACAAACGTACTCCGGCGACGACCGCGGCTTAAGGACGACCCATGAACTACACCCTCCCGCAACTCCTGAAAGCGCTCATCGACCAAGGCGGCAGCGACTTGCACATTTCGACCGACTCGCCGCCTCGACTCAGGATCGACGGGCATCTGCTGCCGCTCGACCTGCCGCCGCTGACGCCGCAGGACTCCAAGCAGCTTTGCTACAGCGTGCTGACCGAGGACCAGAAGCGCGAAGTCGAGACCAACAAGGAGATGGACCTCGCCTTCTCGGTGAAGAACCTGGCCCGCTTCCGCGCCAACATCTACCACCAAAAAGGCCACGTCAGCGCGGCCTTCCGGGTCATTCCGTTCAAGATCTACAGCCTCGAAGAGCTGAACCTGCCCCCGATTCTGAAGGACCTCTGCGCGCTGCCGCGGGGCCTCGTCCTCGTCACCGGCCCGACCGGCTCCGGTAAGTCGACGACACTGGCTGCGATGGTCAACCACATCAACGAGACGCGGCGCGACCACATCGTCACCATCGAAGACCCGGTCGAGTTCGTGCACACGCACAAGACCTGCTTGATCAACCAGCGCGAAGTCGGCGCCGACACCAACTCTTTCGCCCGCGCCCTGAAAAGCGTCCTGCGCGAGGACCCGGACGTCGTCCTCGTCGGCGAGATGCGCGACCTCGAGACGATCTCGCTCGCCCTGACCACCGCCGAGACGGGTCACTTGGTGTTCGCGACCCTCCACACCAACTCCTGTATCTCGACCCTCAACCGGATCATCGACGTTTTCCCGCCGCACCAGCAGATGCAGGTCCGAGCCCAGCTCTCGATGTCGCTCATGGGAGTCATGTCGCAGATCCTCCTTGCCGCCCAGACCGGCGGCCGGGTGATGGCGATCGAGACTATGATCCCGAACAAAGCCATCCGGAACCTAATCCGCGAGGACAAGCTCCACCAGATCTACTCGTCGATGCAGTCGGGTCAGGAAACCAGCGGCATGCAGACCTTGAACCAGTCGCTGTTCGGCCTCGTCGAGCGCCGCTTCATCACGCAGGAGCAGGCTCTCGAAAAATCCTCGGAACCCGAAGAGCTCATGGAACTGTTGGACAAACGACTCGGACGCCCCGGCTCGTCCGGCGCGAAGGCGCCGGCAAAGCCGTTCGCCCCGAAAAAGGGAGCCTAGGCCTCTGAGGGCCGCACACCATGGCTGAGTTCAAATACAAAGCGAGAGATCCCCGCGGCAAGGTCAAGACCGGCAAGGTCTCGGCCACGTCGAAGGAGAACGCCAAGCAGCAGCTCTCCAAGATGCGCCTCAAGCCTTTGACGATCAAAGCCTACAAGCTCGACGACACGGGCTCGGAAACCGGCGGCGGGCTGTCGAAGTACATCTACAAGAACAAAGAGGGCAAGCTCGTCGTTCAGTTCAGCGAGGCCAAGCCGAGCACCAAAGACCTGATCATCTTCACCAAGCAGTTCGCCACGATGATCCAGAGCGGCGTGCCCCTCATCCAGGCGCTCGGGATCCTGGCCCAACAGCAGCGCGTGCGCTCGTTCGGCGTGCTCCTCGAGAAGATCCGGTTCGCTGTCGAGAACGGCTCGACCCTGTCCGACTCGATTGAAGCCTTCCCGAAGATCTTCGATCCTTTGTACGTGTCGATGGTCCGAGCCGGCGAGGCCTCGGGTAACCTCGACAACATCCTGATGAAGCTCGTGACCTACATCGAGAAAGCCGCGAAGATCAAAGGCCAAGTCAAAGCGGCGATGTTCTATCCCGCCGTCGTCGTCGTCGTCGCCGTCGTCGTC
>JAYVBB010000645.1:0-9094 GCA_043750715.1 Pseudomonadota bacterium
GGTCAGCTTGATACGCGCCAGCGCGGCGAAGAGAAAGGCATAAACCGCCGCCAGCCCGAGGGCGGCGTAGCTGAGGATGCCGACCCAACCGCCTGAAGCGCCGCGCGCGTCGGAGACGATGCCGGGCAGCTGATCCTGCGCCAGATAGCCGAGCATCGCGCCGCCGAGGATCATCGTCGAGGCGACGGCGAAGGGGAGGGACGAGGCTTGCACGAGCTTCTGGCCGGCCGCGAGGAAGCAGGCGGTCGAGCCGGCGGCGGCGAGCAGGAAGAGCCGGCCGCTCTCGCTCGTGACGAGGTCCTTCGCCGTGTCGGTGCCCGCCGTGCCAAAGATCACGGCCGCAATGCCGAGGACCAGCGCGGCCAGGGTCCAGCGGTCGAGGGCCTCGACCTTGGTCAGCAGGGATACGAGCACGACCGCCAACGGGATCGCGTAGGAAGAGAGCTGAACCGCGGCGGCCGTGGCGTGCTCCCGCCCGGTCAGCGAGAAGGTCTCCGAGAGGGCGACGCCGAACAGGGCAGTCACCGCGGCGAGCAGGACCGACTTCGGCTTGAGCTGGCCTTTGACCTGGGACCAGGTCGCGGCGAGCAGCAGCGCCCCGAAGCCGACGCCCGCCAGCGCCGTCAACGCCAGCACTCCCACGCCGCCGAAATAGACGGGCAAAAGCCTTTGGCGCGCCACGAGCAGGGCTTGCGCCAGGAGGCAGAAGGCTAAGGCTTTGAGCATGTCGGGCATGCCACAATTGTATCACGCGTACGTCGTACGGGGCGTACGGGGGCGTACGGGGTCAGGCACGTGCCTGACCCCAACAGCCCAACTGTCCCCTGACTGACCCCACTCTTCAGCTGCGGACGGCTGCCCCGTGCGTCAGCGGTTGGCGGCTGGGTGGTACGATGCCGCTGCCGCCCATCGGGATGAAGCTTTGGACGTCGCTCTGGCGGAGCACTCCGTCGAGCACTCCCCGGTCGTGGTCTTTGATGTCGAGAAAGCGAAGGCCCACGCCGGCGCGCAAGTCGTCGTCCTTGTTGGCTCTCCTCCAAACCACCTGGCCGCGAACCTTCATGGCAGCGCCCCGGGAGCGGGAAGGGGGAGTGACGGTGACGTCGATGATGCTGCCCACCCCGACTTTGGCTTTCTTTTGAGCAGCGACGTCCATGGGCAGGAAGGCGCCGCCGAAGCCGAGGTCGCCCTCCTCCAGGGAGTACGTGCCGTCGACTGCCGTCACCGTGCCCGGGTCGATCTGCAGGAGCGAGGCGCGTTCGTCGGAAGACTCGACGAGGTGGCCCATGATGGTCCTAAACAAGCGGTCGATTTCCAGGGGCTTTTCCACGAAGCCCGTGGCGCCGTAGTGCATGCACTCTTCGAGGCTGAAATCGGGGTATCCCGTGATGAATAAGAAGAAAGGCCAGGACCGATAAGCCGCACGCACGGCCTTGAGAACGTCCATGCCGTTCATTTCCGGCATGCGAATGTCGCAGACGACGAAGTCGACGCTGAACTTGGAGATCATCTCCACGGTCTTGGTCGGATCGGTCAGGGTGTAGGTGCGCATGCCCCGGTCCCTGAGGCCTGTGGCGACGAATTCGCAAATCATTTCCTCGTCATCGACGATCAGGACTTTGGGCGTCCGGACGAAGAGATTGCGGCTTTGCAGGCGGTCGGCGGCAAATCTGAGAAAGGTCGAAAGGATCTCGGTCTTGCTCTTCGTCGAGGTCTTCTCGAAGATGCTCTTCAAATGGTTGTTTACCGTGTGCGTGCTGATCCCCAAGGATTTGGCGATTTCCTCGGAGTTCGTGATGTTGCGGATCAACGAGATCACGATGTCGGACTCGCGGCGGCTGAGCTTGGACGTCGATGTGAAGCCGTCGATTTCTCCCGCAAACACCGAAGGCGCGGGACTCTCTTTGCTGTTCTCAGACTTGTTGGGCATAAGCATCCAATTTCATTTCGATAAGAAGTGCTGCCGGGTGTCTCCATCGTATTGGTTGAGCAAGACTTCCGGCAATAGCAAAGTATGGTCATTTTTCAACCACGCTAGTCAGGAAATGCTAGAGATCCGCCGGCTTACCGCAACGGTTTGAAACGAGTTGGGTTGCGCTCTCTGAGGATGTCGTAGACGGCTTCGACCAGGTCCTCGACGCTGGGCTTGCACCAATAGTCTCCGTCGGACCCGTAGGCGGCCCGTTGGGGCTTGGCCGTCAGCGTGCGGGGAGCGGCGTCGAGGCAGTCGTAGGCGCTCTGCTTCTCGAGGACTTGCTGCATCATGTAAGCCGAGGCGCCGCCGGGGACGTCTTCGTCGAAGAAGAGGACGGCGTTGGTTTTCTCGACCGAGGCTCCGATGACGTGGTTCAAGTCGAAGGGCAGCAGTGTTTGCACGTCGACCAGCTCGATCGAGATGCCTTCGGCTTCCAGGATCTTGGCCGCTTCCTCGGCGACGCGGACGCAGGCGCCGTAGGTCACCACCGTCACGTCGGTGCCCGGGATGATCACCTCGGGCGTGCCGAGCGGGACGGTAAACTCAGCCAGGTTTTCCGGCACGGCTTCGCGCAGGCGGTAGCCGTTCAGCACTTCTATCACCAGCGCCGGGTCGTCGGCCCGGAACAGGGTGTTGTACATGCCCGCTGCCTGGACCATGTTCCGGGGGACGCAGACGTGCATCCCGCGCAGACCGTTGATGATCGTCCCCATGGGCGAGCCGGTATGCCAGATGCCTTCGAGGCGGTGGCCCTTGGTGCGGACGATGACCGGGGCGCTCTGGCCGCCGGCCGACCGGTAGTGCAGCGTCGCGACGTCGTCCGACAGGAGCTGGAAGCAGTAGAGGAGGTAGTCGAGGTACTGGATGTCGACGACCGGACGGAGGCCGCGCATGGCGGCGCCGATGCCCTGCCCCAGAATGGTCGCTTCACGGATCCCGGTGTCGGTGATCCGGATCTCGCCGTACTTTTCCTGGATGCCTTTGAAGTTCTGGTTCACGTCGCCGAGGACGCCGACGTCCTCGCCGATGATGAAGACCCGGGGGTCCCGGCCCATCAGTGCGTCGAAGCACTTCTGGATCACTTCGTTGCCCGGCACCTGCTCGGGCTTGGCCGAGTACTTCGCCTTGATCTCGGGGATCTTCAGCGGCGAACGGTCGGTCTCGGAGTAGAGCCATTTGCCGTAGCGGTCTGCGTTTTCCTTGCCGTAGTCGTCGATGAACTCGATCAGCGGGCGTTTGGCTTTCGGCTCTTCCCCGCGCAGCTTGAAGAGCGTGCGGCGGGCCGACGTCATGACCACGCGGCGCATCAGGCTCGGCGCCCTTTTCAAGGCAGTCTTCGCCTCTTCCAGGAGGTCGCCCTGCTCGCAGGCTTCGGCGATCCGGTCATAAACTTCCATGAGTTTGACGCGGTCGCCCTCGATCGGCTGCAGGTAATTCTGCCAGGCGAGCTCGCGCTCCGCCTCGACTTCGGCCTGGGTCTTTTTCTCCAGGGCGTCGAGGTCGCCGCCGGTCGCGATGCCTTCACTGATCATCCAATCGCGCATCTTTTTCAGGCAGTCTTCCCGCTCCTCGAACGCCATGCGCTCGGGGGTCTTGTAGCGCTCGTGGCTACCGGACGTGGAGTGGCCTTGGGGCTGCGTCAGGTCGACGATGTGGAAGAGCGCGGGGACGTGCTCCTTCCGGCATTTTTCGACTCCCTTCGTATAAGCCTCGACGAGCGCCGGGTAGTCCCAGCCCTTGACGACGTGGATGTCGAAGCCGGGCAGATTTTTGTCGCGCTGGAAGCCCCGGAGGATCTCGGAGATCGACTCCTTCGTCATCTGGTACTTGTTCGGCACGGAGATCCCGTAGCCGTCGTCCCAGACGCTGATGGCGACGGGGACTTGCAGCACGCCGCAGGCGTTGACCGCTTCCCAGAAGATGCCTTCCGCGGTCGAGGCGTTGCCGATCGTCCCAAAGGCGACCTCGTTGCCCTTCACGGAAAACTGCGAGTACTGCTCCAGCTGCTTGTTCTGGCGGTAAAGCTTCGACGCGTAGCCCAGGCCGACGAGGCGCGCCATCTGCGACGCGGTCGGCGACAGGTCGGCCGACGAGTTGTTCATCATCAGCTGGTTCAGCCACTGGCCCTGGTCGTCGAGGTAGCGCGTCGAGAAGTGCGCGTTCATCTGGCGGCCGCCGGACGCCGGCTCGTGCGCGAGGTCGGTGTCGGCATAGAGCTGCGCGAAGAACTGGCGGATCGTCGTCGCGCCGAGCGCGAACATCAGCGTCTGGTCGCGGTAATAGCCCGAGCGCCAGTCGCCCTTTTGGAACGTCTTGGCGAGCGCGATCTGCGCCACTTCCTTGCCGTCCCCGAAGATGCCGAACTTGGCTTTGCCGGTTAGAACTTCTTTGCGGCCGATCAGGCTGGCTTGGCGACTCATGTAGGCGAGACGGTAGTCCTGGACGATCGCCGCGTCGGCGACCCCGACGACTCGCAGCTTACCTTTGGGCGCGGCCTTTACCATGGCTTGATCCTTCATCCGGATGATCCTTCGGCTTCGATTTCGAGCCATGAATCTAACCGAAAGGGCGGACTGAGTCACGGTATGTAAGTCACTGAAATGGCAGCCGTCTAGGGAACCTCGGAGGCGCCGAGTCGGCCGGCCGGGCATTTCACCGCGGAGGCGCGGAGTTCGCAGAGGTTTTTTAAAAAGGTCTCCGCGCACTCCGCGCACTCCGCGCACTCCGCGGTGAAAAATCTCCGCGCCTTCGCGGTTAGTTCTTGAGACGGACGACGGTCACCCCGTCACCGCCCTCCTGATCGAGGCCCGCGCGAAAGCGGACGTCGTAGGGGCAGTTGTTGCGGAGGGCGTCGCGAAGCCGCGCCTTGAGGGTGCCTTCACCGTGGCCGTGGATCAGAATCACCGACTCCTCGCCGCGGAGCAGTGACCGGTCGATGAAGTTCCATGCGGCTTCCACGGCGTCGTCGGAATCGCGGCCGCGAAGGTCGATGCTGTTCAGGGGAGTCTGGATGACCAGCCCGATTTCCGTGTTGCCGCGCGGCGTGATGTGGGCCGGTCCGCCCGCGGACTTGCCGGTGACGAACGGTTTGGCTTTTTTCTTTTCGCTGCTGCCGGGGACTTCGCCGGCCGACAGGATGCGCAGATCGTGGAGGTTGACGCGGAGCTTGATGATCCCGACCTCGACCTCGATCGACTCGTCGCTGCCTGATCCCAGGCGTACGACCTTGCCCGCTTTCTTGAGCGGCAGGACGTAGACCGGCACGTTCGGACCCAGCTCTTCGCGGCCAGCGGCGCGGCCGGGCAGCTTTTCGCCCGGGTCGTAGCCCGCGAGCTCCGAGACGACGCCTTCCATCCCTTTGAGCGCTTTTTCGACGTTTTTGCGGCCCTCGAGCAGGTCCTCGCGCGACGCCGTGCCCTTGCCTTGCTCGACGTCCTTGACCGTCGTCCGGAGCTTCTTCACCAGCTCTTCATACTCCTGGCGGAGCGTCGTGACCTGCGCTTCGTATTTTTCGGAAAGCTGCAGGGCGGTCTTGCGGCGCTGCTGATTCAGCAGCTCGACTTCCTGCTGCCAGCGGCTCTTCTCCGCTTCCGCGGCCAGACGCTCCTTGTCGAGAGCCTCGGTCGCATTGCGGGAATCTTCGCGCGCCCGCATCAGTTCCGAGACGGCGAGGTCCAGGCTGGTCGACTTGCCGCCGCGAAGCTCCTTGGCGCGCGCGAGCACGGACGTTTTCAGGCCGATCTGCTCCGCGACTTCGATGCCGTAGCTTTGACCCGGGATGTCGAGGATCAGCTTGTAGGTCGGCTTGAGGCTGCCGAGCGAGTATTCCATCGAGCCGTTGCGGAAGCGGCCGTCGCTTACCGCGAGTCCTTTCAGCGCGTCGTAGTGGGTGGTGACGAGCGACGTCACGCGCTTCTGGGCGAGGTCTTCGAGGACGGCCGTGCCGATCGCCGCGCCGGTCTCGGGATCGGTGCCGACGGCGAGCTCGTCGAGCAGCGTCAGGTCGTTGCCCCCCGCCCGCTCGAGGATCGGCTTCAGGCCCATCAGGTGGCCTGAGAAGGTCGAGAGATTGGCGCTGAGATTTTGCGCGTCGCCCATCTCGAGGTAAATCTGGTCGTAGAGATAGACTTCCGACGTCGGCTCGGCCGGCAGGAGCAACCCGGCCTTCGCCATCAGGTGCAGCAGGCCGACCGTTTTCAGGACGACCGTCTTGCCGCCGGCGTTGGGTCCCGAGATGATCAAGACGCTTTGCTCGTCCTTCAGCTCGATCGTGTTGCCGATCGGAGCGCGGCCGCCGTTGCGGAAAAGCAACGGGTGGCGCGCGTCGCGCAGGTCGATGCCCGGGCCGCTGCGGAGCTTGACCGGACCGGCGTGGATCTCGGCCGCTAGCTGCGCCTGCGCCGACAGGAAGTCGAGCAGCGTCAGCTCTTCGTAGTTGGCCTTGAGGACGTCTTTTTCCACGGCGACCTTGGCGCTGAGCTCGCGGAAGATGCGCGCGATCTCGAGCTTTTCCTCCAGGTCGAGCTCGAGCAGCTGGTCGTTCATGGGTTGAATTTGCACCGGCTCGATGAACAGCGTCTGGCCGCTGGTCGACGTGTCGATGATCGAGCCTTTGACCCGGCCCCGACCGTCGAGCTTCATCGGCACGACGTAGCGCTCGGAGCGCACCGTGAAGAAGTCGTCCTGGAGGTAGTCCTTCAGCTCGCTGTCGGCGTGCAGGAGCTTGGTCACGGCGTCTTCGATGCGTTTGCGGTGCGACGTCTTCTGCCGGCGAATGTGCGTCAGCTCTTCCGACGCGTCGTCGTTCAGCTCGCCGTCCGGTCCGACGGCGCGGTTGATCGCCTGAGCCAGCTGCGGCATCGGGAGGACCTGGCCTTTGACCCGGCGGAGCGTCGAGCAGCGGCCCGAGAAGTCGGAGGCAAAGGCGTGGACGCGTTTGGTGGAGTCTAGCAGGTTGCCGACGGAACGCAGCTGCTCGCCGTCGAGCATCTGGCCGAGACCCGCGGCGCGGAAGACGCCCGCCATCGGCGTCAGGTTGCCGATCGGCGCGCGGTAGCTTTGCTGCGCCAGGACTTTCAGCGGATCGACGAGGCTCCACCGCTCGAGCGTCTCGCTCTCTTCGAGCGACGGCTTCAGCGCGAGGCTTTGTTCGCGTCCGTCGTCGGTCTGGCAAAATCCCGCGAGCGTGTCGAGGAGAAGAGGCCACTCCAGCTTGCTCAGAACTCGGTCGTCGATGGTTTGCGCTTTGGCGATCTTGAGGCATCCTTCCCAAAAGAGTGATAAAACTAGTTTCAGGCGCTTTCCGCGCCTGAAACTATCCGGAGGGCGTAAGCCCGAAGGATCTCGGCAGTACCAGGCGGGATCACGTGATCCCTCGCTGCGCTGGGGATTGCCCCTGGCGCTTTCGCTTCAGGGTCAAACTAACTGATGGCGGCTCTAACGTTCAAGCTGGTTGCTTACCTCGTCTCCCCGATGACCTGGATCGCCCTCGTGTTCGGCGGCATCGTCGGCAGCTTTTTGAACGTCTGCATCTACCGGATTCCGGAAGGGACGTTCTTCGCCAACGCCCGCTCGGTCTGCCGCGGCTGCGGTAAAAAGATTCCGGCGTACTGGAACGTCCCGGTCTTGAGCTGGCTGTTCCTCCGAGGGAAGGCCCGTTGCTGCGGCATCCGGCTCTCGCTGCAATACCCCCTGGTCGAGGCGATCTCCGCCACGATGTTCGTCGTCATCTACTGGAAGTTCCCGTTCGTGCTCTTCTCCGGCGGCCTGCTGCAGTGGGATTACGGCAATATCATCCGGGCCTTCCACGCCGCCACCCTCTGCTCGCTATTGCTCGTGTGCTCGGGCATCGACTGGCGCCACATGATCATTCCCGACGTGATCAGCCTGCCCATGATCGCGCTGACTCCGCTCGTCGTGATGATTCACCCCGACCTCGACTGGACGAGCGGCTTGGTAGGCGTGCTTGCCGGCGGGTTGAGCCTTTACGGCATTGCCTGGCTTTATTGGGTGGTCCGTAAAGAAGTCGGGATGGGGATGGGCGACGTGAAGCTGCTCGCGGGGATCGGCGGCTGGCTAGGCTATCAGTCGATTATTCCAACCATATTCTATGGATCGATCATGGGTGCGGTGGGCGGGCTGCTGGTGATGGCGCTCACCAGGAAGCTCAACTTCAAGTCAGCCATTCCTTTCGGTCCGTTCCTGGCGGCAGGCGCGGTGATCCACCTCCTGATCGGGTCTTATCTGCAGGAGCTGCTTATGGTTTCGGGTCTGCCTCAGAATTAAGCAGGCCTGGACTCCCAGCGGCATGGCTACGCCGCGCCTGGGAGTGACGCAGTGCGTCATTCCCAGAGGCGCGAAGCGACTCGCTGGGAATCTAGAGCTATAATCAGTATATGAACCAATCTCAAAGCCCCCTCGACGTTCTCCGCGTCATCCAAGAGTCGTCCCAAGGTCTTTCCGGCGCTCCAGGAATCAAGACGCTCGTCCGCCGTTTCGGCGAAGCGGCGTTGAAGCAGCACGGCATTGCCCGCCTCGACTGCGCCAAGATCTCGGGTAAAGGCACCAAGCTCGCATTGAAGCGCCGCAAGGTGCCGATCGACGGCGTCGAGCCGTTCGACGACGAAGTGCTGGCCGAGCTCGCAGCCGAGCTGGCGAAGACTGGCGCGGGCGCCCTCGAAATGAAGGAAGGCCTGACGCATCTGGCCGTGAAAGGCCGGAACCTCGCGGTGACCGTGATCGACGACCCACAGGCGAAGGAAGGCACGGCCGTGTTCTGGGAGCCGAAGGCCGGCGCGACTCCGCTCGAAGCGGCACTGCTCGAGCATCTGGTCAAAGTCATGCAGGGAGAGAGCCGCTGGCTGCGCAAGCTCGACCGGACACAGGCGATGCTCTACAAGGACGACCTCACGGGGCTGTTCAACTACCGCTACCTCGAGATCGCGCTCGACGACGAGCTGCGCCGGGCCGACCGGTTCCAGACGCAGTTCTGCCTCCTCTTCATCGACCTCGACGGCTTCAAGCCGATCAATGACGCCCACGGCCACCTCGCGGGCAGCTCCGTGCTGAAGCAAGTCGCCACCGTCATCCGCGACGCCGTCCGCGAGATCGACGTGCCGA
>JAYVBB010000646.1:0-2215 GCA_043750715.1 Pseudomonadota bacterium
GAAAACACCGCTCGTCGGGCCGAGGCGTCTCGTCGGGCTGAGGCGCAGCTGCCGCCGAGTGAGCCTTCGGGTGATCAATGGGTCGGACACACTGCCGACCTGCGCGTAAAAACAGAACATTTAATCATGGCGATCTACAACTGCAATTCCGAGGCCATCGAGTACATACTTGGCCACGGTGACGAGGCGTCGCTTCAGCGCTCAGGACGTCATTCTGATTCTCGCCGATCTGGTTCTAAATCACGGTTGTTCCGAGCACATCCGGTCCGACAATGGGCCAGAATTCGTCGCAAAAAAAGCTGGTCGCTTGCCTTAAAAACCTCGAAGTCGGTCCGCTCTTCATCCAGCCAGGAAGTCCCTGGGAAAACGGCTACTGCGAATCCATCAACGGCAAGATGCGCTACGAACTTCTCGACGGTGAGATCTTTTACACGCTTCTCGAGGCGAAGGTGGTCATTGAGCGATGGCGGCAGCATTACAACAAGATACGGCCGCACAGCAGTCTAGGCGGCCGTCCTCCGGCGCCAGAAACCGTAGTGCCGAGTCTCCAGATGCTTGCGATATGAATTCCGACATTGTAAGTGGTAGCAAAACTCCCGGCAGGTCACGTCTGCGCGGAATAGTCGACGCGGAAATCCTGCGTCTCAGTAGTGAAGTCCTCGTGCGGATCATCGACCGTGCGGCGGGAGTCGGCATGGACGTCGCCCTGCGCCACGGCGAGGTGATGCACGGCGAGGTGATGCACGGCGAGACGCTCGAAGCGAGGCTCGCGAATCTGCCGTCGCTCTGGCTTCCGCCCGGGTCGAGATGGACAGGCACCCGGTCGTCTGATCCTCCCTTCGTTTCCGGCGGGGATCTTTCTTTTAAAAAGTCTCCGTTTCTAAACAGTTTTGCATTTATAGACGAGGAGCCGGTCCTTGCCTTCGGCGCGCGCATGCCCGCTAAACCAAGTGGCCAGAGGATGGCGGAAGCCTCAAGGTCCGCATAACAATATGATATTATTGGGTTAAAGTCAGCGACGGCGCCTGAACTTATTTCAATGTTTTCATTGCGTTACGGCGAAGCAGTCAGCGGCGACATCTCCCTCTTTCTGCCACCCCAAACATCGCCTCCATAAACCTGCTGAATCATTACCTAGAAATCATAACACTCAAATAATTAAGAACATTTCCGATCTTATTCTCATGTCGAAGTGGGGATGAGTGACGAAAAATGACTAGCAGGCGAACGCGCGCCCAACTTGTCAGCGCTTCTTTGGTAAGCGCCTTGGCCTCGCTTTCGCTTGGCTTGACGTCGTGCGGCGGCGCGATCAAGTCGCTCGATCAACTCCGCGCCGCCACTGCGATGGTCATCGAGTCAACGGGTTGGGACGACTCACGCGTCGTTGAGCGGACCAGCGACCCGGGCACGATCGAATTTCTCGTTCTCGACGTGACCGACAAACCGGTTCCCAACGTCCAGGTCCGATTCGGCCTGGTCGACGTCGGCCCCAACGCATCCCCCGCTGACATTGCTTCTGCCTTTGAAGCCGGCCGCGTTTCGACGGTGCTCGCTGAACCCCAGGGCCTGGATGTCGAAGGCGAGATGGTAGCGATGAGCGTCGACGACTTCCTGGGCAAGGTCGAGAGCTCGGACGTCACCACCGATCTTTCCGGCAAGGCGCGGATGAAGTTCAAGACGTCGACCAGATACGGCGCGCAAGTTGCCGCCGTCGTCCAGGTCAAGAGCGAAGAATTCGACGGCGGCGGGTACGGTTCCGTCGTCGTGCGTAACGTTCCTCCACCTCCAGCGCCGAAGCCCTTCAAGATCGTCGAACCGCGCGAATGGATCAACAGCGCCACGCCTGAAGCGTCCTGGGAGGCTCCGCAGAACGCCACGCGTTACCGGGTGATCGTCGCCAAAGACAAGGCCTGCAAAGACTAAGTTCAACGCCACGACGACGTCAGTAAGCCGAGTCTCACTCTGGCCACCCTCAAAGACGGAACGTACTTTGAATGCGTGACGGCATGGAATCTTGATTCCCCGCTTCTCACCCGCGCTACCAACGACGGCTACAAATTCACCATCGACACCGTGCCGCCAAAGCTCGTCAAGCTGGCCGTCGACAAGCCTGATGGATCCTACCGTGCCGGTGTCGAGATTCCGATCGCCATTACCTGGAGCGAGCCGGTGAGCGTAACCGGCGACGGCGACCTTGCCCTGAGCTTGACGCTCG
>JAYVBB010000647.1:0-8549 GCA_043750715.1 Pseudomonadota bacterium
GGGCCGGCGACGGTGGATTCGGGGTTGCCATGTCAGAACCCATTTGGTAGCTATAGCGCCTATTTCAGTAGAGGTTGAGGTCCCATGCCTACGATTGGCCAGATTATCCGAACCGGCCGCCACGTGATGAAGAACAAGAGCAAGTCTCCTGCTCTCGTCGGTAGCCCGATGCGCCGTGGTGTTTGCGTCCGCGTTTACACGACGACGCCGAAGAAACCGAACTCCGCGCTCCGTAAGGTCGCCCGGGTTCGTTTGACCAACGGCATCGAAGTCACGTCCTACATCGGCGGCGAAGGCCACAACTTGCAAGAGCACAGTGTCGTGATGGTGCGCGGCGGCCGGGTCAAAGACCTTCCGGGCGTTCGCTACCACATCATCCGCGGCACGCTCGACACCTCGGGCGTCGCAGCCCGTCGTCAGAGCCGCTCGAAATACGGCGCCAAGCGCCCGAAAGCAACTTAACGTCATGGCCAGCCGTTAAGGCGCTGGCCATCTAGGGAGACCGAGCTACATGGCACGTCGTCGCGAAATTCCGAAACGCCAGATCCTTCCGGATCCGAAGTTCAAAGACCTGCTGGTCGCCAAATTCATGAACTGCATGATGAAGCACGGCAAGAAATCCGCCGCGGAGAAATCCTTCTACGGCGCGATCGATCTGATCGAGAGCAAAGGCCCGCAAGCCATGGCTCCCTTCAAAACCGGAGTGGAAGTCTTCCGCGCCGCGGTCGACAACGCCCGTCCGATGCTGGAAGTGAAGTCCCGCCGCGTCGGTGGCTCCAACTACCAGGTTCCGGTCGAAGTCCGCCCCGAGCGCCGTCAAGCGCTCGCGATCCGCTGGATCATCGAATTCTCCCGCGGCCGTCCGGGCCGCTCCATGGGCGAACGCCTCGCCGGCGAACTGATCGACTGCGCGCAAAAACGCGGTGGCACGATCAAACGCCGCGAAGACGTGCACAAGATGGCCGACGCGAACAAGGCGTTTGCTCACTATCGTTGGTAATCCGCCTTCGCCAAGGCTTCGGCGGACAAGTCCGCCAGTACTTCGACAGAATCTTTTAATCAAAATGGCGGACACGTGGTCCGCCATTTTCAATTGGCGGACACCTGTCCGCCATAGCCCGAAGGGCGACGGCGGATGGCTCCTAAGAAGACCGACCTCTCCAAGTTCCGCAACATCGGCATCATGGCCCACATCGACGCCGGCAAGACCACGACGTCGGAACGCATCCTCTTCTACACCGGCAAGATCCACAAAATCGGCGAAGTCCACGACGGCAACACGACGATGGACTGGATGGTTCAGGAGCAGGAACGCGGCATCACGATCACCTCCGCGGCGATCACGTGCTACTGGAAAGACCACCGGATCAACATCATCGACACGCCCGGCCACGTCGACTTCACCGTGGAAGTCGAACGCTCGCTCCGCGTGCTGGACGGCGCTGTCGCCGTGTTCGACGGCGTGCACGGCGTCGAGCCCCAGTCCGAGACGGTCTGGCGCCAAGCCAACAAATACAAAGTCCCGCGCATCGCGTTCATCAACAAAATGGACCGCGTCGGCGCCGACTTCAGGATGTCTCTCGAGACCATCCGTGAACGT
The DNA here is from genome assembly GCA_043750715.1 of Pseudomonadota bacterium. GTDB lineage: Bacteria > Bdellovibrionota_B > Oligoflexia > Oligoflexales > CAIYRB01 > CAIYRB01. Next base: position 1,601 of record JAYVBB010000647.1, read on the forward strand.
CTGCTCGCGAGTCCCGTGGCCTTTCAGCTCCCGATCGGAGCAGAAGACCAATTCCAAGGCATGATCGATCTCGTCCAGATGAAGGCGATGATCTGGAAAGAATCCAACGACGACCAGGGAGCGAAGTACGACGTCGTCGACATTCCGGCCGACATGAAAGACGAAGCGCAGGCGGCGCACGACCACCTGTTCGAACGCGTCGCCGAGACGGACGAGAAGCTCACCGAAAAATTCCTCGAAGGGCACGCCATCACTCCGGCCGAAATCTGGGCCGCGGCGCGGCGCGCGACGATCGACTTCAAGATCGTCCCCGTATTCTGCGGCTCCGCGTTCAAGAACAAAGGCATTCAGCCGTTGCTGGACGCCGTGCTGGCGCTATTGCCTTCGCCGCTCGACATGCCAGACGCCCTCGGTCTTTCCGCCGACGACAAAGAAGAAGTGCTGACGAGAAAGCGGATCGCCGAGCAGCCGTTTTCCGCGCTGGTGTTCAAGATCGTCAGCGATCCCTTCGTCGGTCAGTTGACTTATGCGCGCGTCTACTCCGGCGTCATCGAAGTCGGCACCACCGTGTTCAACTCCCGGACGGAAAAACGCGAGCGCGTCGCCAAGCTCCTGACGATGACGGCCAACCAGAGGGAAGAAATCAACCAGGCCTCCGCCGGCGAGATCATCGCCATCGCGGGTCTGAAGATGGTCGCGACCGGTGACACGATTTGCGATCAGAAGGCGCCGATTCGTTACGAGTCCGTGCAATTCCCCGTCCCCGTGATCGCCGTGGCGATCGAACCGAAGACGTCCGTCGACCAGGACAAGCTCGTGAAGTCGCTCGAACGCCTCGTCGTCGAGGATCCGACGTTCCGCGTGTCGATCGACCCGGAAACCACCCAGACGCTGATCAGCGGCATGGGCGAGCTGCATCTCGAGATCATCGTCGACCGCTTGAAACGCGAGTTCAAAGTCGAAGCGAACGTCGGCGCGCCGCAGGTTTCCTACCGCGAAACGATCAGCGCCCGGGCGACCGCGGAAGAGACGTTCCACCGCGAAGCCGCGGGAATCAACCAGTTCGCGGGAGTCCGCATCGAGATCGAGCCGGCCGAAGGATCGGGCGGAGTCGGCGGCCAGGGCGGGCTCATCTTCGAAAACAAGGCATCGCCCCAAGAAGTACCGGCGATGTTCCTCAAAGGCGTCCGCACGGGCATGGAAGAGAGCCTGCAGTCGGGCCCGATCGCCGGCTACCCGGTGCTCGGAGTGAAAGGCACGCTCAAGGGCGGCACGTATCAGGACCAGGTCTCGGACGAGCTGGCGTTCAAGATCGCCGCCGCAACCGCGATGCGCCAGGCGCTCAGGAACGCCAAGCCGAAGCTCCTGGAGCCCGTGATGTCGATCGAAGTGCTCGTTCCCGAGAACTACCTGTCGGCCGTCATCAACGACATGAACAGCCGCCACGCCAAGGTGAACAACGTCACGCTCCGGGGGCATCAGCAGGTCGTCATGGCGACCGCGCCGCTCGCCGAGATGTTCGGGTATTCGACGGGCCTCCGCTCGATCTCGCAAGGCCGCGCGACCTATACGATGCAGTTTTCGCATTACGAACCGGTCTCCAAGCAAACGCTGGAACGGATCACCGGCTCCAGCGGGTAAAAACGAAATTATCCTGCCGGGACAGCAGGTAATTCCTCGTAAGCAGACGCAAATCACCTGCGAAAACATCGGCCTCACCGCCGGGACCTTTCGTTCCGATGAGGGTTTTTGCATGATTCGCCGGCGCCTGGTGCTCGGAAATCATCGCGGTCAAGTAATCTCGACGCTCGAGGAGTCGAAAGCGGGGGTGGGCGCCGGCAAGACGTTCCCCGCGTTGAAGGTGACGATGGGGGAGGGTGATGAGACGGAGGACGCTACGACGTTCGAAATCGTCCTGTCCATCATGCCGACTCTCCCCTCCGCGGAAAACCTAACGACCTTGAAGCTGGCGGGGAAGCCGTAGACTTCGCCGCCTACGCGATGGAGCAGAAAGAGGACGGCAAGACCGTCATGAGCAAGACGACGTTTCTCTACTCGGTTGCAACCGGCAAGCCCGCGGGGAACATTCTTTTTTGGAGCCATCCGGCATCCCCCGACCCGCTCGTCATCGCCTTCCTGCCTGTTGTTGAGCGAATCGCCGGCTTGAGGTACCTTTGCAGGGAATTTCCCTGGAAAAGGACCACCGCGTGGCAAACAAGCATCCCGAGCTCGGACCGTTGGCGACCCTCGAAGGCACCTGGGAAGGCTCCAAGGGCCACGACACGGCTCCGGACGACGACCGTAAGGGCCCCGAGGTCAATCTCTTCCGCGAAGTCCTGACCTTCGAATTCATCGGCGGCGTCGACAACCACGAACAGAAAATGTTCGGGCTGAAGTACGCAAAGAAAGCCTGGCGCATCGGCATCGCGGATTCGTTCCACGAAGAGTGCGGCTACTTTCTCTGGGATCCGGCCCACAAGCAGGTGATGCGCTGTTTCATCGTGCCGCGCGGGATCTCGGTGATTGCCGGGGGCACGATCGATCCGCTCGCGAAGTCGTTCACGACGAAGGCGGAGCGTGGTTCGCCGACTTACGGCGTCTGTTCGAACAAATTCCTGGATGAGGAGTTCAGGACGGTGCGCTTCACCTCGACGTTCACAGTGATCGATGCCAACACGATCTCTTACGAGGAGGACACCGAGCTGCAAGTCAAAGGCATGCCGAAGGTCTTCCACCATGTCGACAAAAACACTCTGACCCGCGCGAAATGATCTTTGATTCCAGCGTGTAATCCTTGGTTGACACCTCGGAAGCCAGCCGGTAGAAAAGGTGCTCCCTTCGGGGATTCGGGGGTATAGCTCAGTTGGTTAGAGCGTTCGCTTGACATGCGAGAGGTCCACAGTTCGAGTCTGTGTACCCCCACCAGCCTTCGCCTCCGGCTACGGCTGGCAGGCCACTGAAGATACTAGCAATATCAGACTGTGGTGATTATCGGCGAAGGCTGTCCGCCGTAGCCGAAGGCGTAGGAGGACTGCTACGAAGTACCTCAGCACGCTACCGATCCAACCAAATCCGACAATCAATTTAGCTGCTTCCCGCATGAATTGCTGGGTTGGATCACGGTCAGGTTTGATCGCCTCCCCTCGTGAAACCGTCGCGCGTCGAGTCGCGTCGTCGGATGACCTGCGATGTCCGTTCTCACTACCTGCTCGTCTCGCTAGTGTCTGGCGATGGACGACGGCACCGACAATAAACCGCATGTCGTTTACATTTTGCAGAGCCGAGCTTCGCCGCGACAGTACTACATCGGTCTGACGACTGACGTCAGAGCTCGGCTCGCCGCACACAACGCAGGTAATTCGGATCACACGTCCAAATTTCGCCCTTGGGCGCTTGTCTACTGCGCTTGGTTTGCAGATGCAGCCAAGGCACTCAACTACGAAAAATACTTGAAATCAGGATCTGGACGCGCGTTCGCAAGCAAGCGCCTAAGGTAGCTGTCAGTAGCCTGATCGATGGGGTCTCCGATTATAGGTCGCACCCCAATCCAGGTCGGCTAGGGGCTGCCGCATGAGCCTTTGGACGCCAACTTCGAGAGTTTTGCCCGACTGCGCCGCCAACCTCACCCCCGACCGAGGTTGTCTGGAGGCATCTTTAGCCCGTGTTAGCCATATCGCCGCGGGTCATGACGTGCAGTTCAGCTCGATGCTCGACGGCAACGTTTCGCTGATCCGCGCGCGCTACGCCTTCAACAACGTCAACACCGAGGGCTGGGGCCTCTATGCGGAAGACCTCGTCTTCCCGTATCTTTCCCAGAAGGAGCAGCTGGTCGCGCTGCAAACGAGACTTTGGCGCATCGCACGCACTTTTCTCGATCCGTCACCGTCGATAAGAAGAAGCGTGTCTGCCGAGCTGGCGAGGGAGGCGCTGGCCAACCGCATCCGCGAGTTCCGCGAGCGCCAGGACAAAGTCGTCGAGCGTTTCAACGCGATCGCGGCGGCCAAACGGATCCAGGCCCGAGCCGTTCCCGAATTTCGGGCGGCCACGGACGGGCTGATCGGCGGACCAAAATTGCACCGCCGTGAGGTCCGGAATCAGCCGCAGAAACACGCAGGCATAAACCATGCGGGCCAAATTGCGTAGGTGCCCGAACAAAGCCGCTTGCTCGCCCGTCAGCGCTGCCCGTTCCTGCATCGCGACGAATCCCAGAGCGTCGCTTTGCGGCATGCTGGTGAAATTCGCTAAAATCGCGAGGTCGAGGTAAGGATGAGCCGGTGCGGCGTCTTCCCAGTCGACGAGCCAGACTTTGGTCCCGTCCCAAAGGACGTTGGCCGGATTGACGTCGCAGTGACTGAACACCAGACGTTTGTCTTGGGCGACAGCCTTGGAAATGACGTCGAATTCCCCGGCAAGCGCCGTCGCCCAAGAGGGAAAACCCGGCCGCTCGCCCTGCTTCTTCCAAAGGGCGCGGGCCGAAGTCGCCTCCGGCCGGAACATTTGTTTGACGTCAACGCCGAATTAAACCGCTGGAGCCGCAGCACTACCAAGATCTCTACGACATCATCGATGAACGTGGCGAAGAGAAATCAACGATCGTCACGTCGCAGCTGCCCATCGAGAACTGGAGCGAGGTGATCGCTGACCCGGTGACGTGCGAAGCGATCACTGACCGACTGTCGTCGGTCTCAATCAGGCTTGTGATGCAAGGGACCTCTTATCGCCCCAAGCGTAGCGGCAGAAAGGCGAGTCAGCTTGACAGTAACTGAGCCACTGTGAAATTAAGAACAGCGCGTCCCTCCGGTCCGCAGGTGGCGGTGGCGGTGGCTCAAAACCGTGAAATCACCTGGCTCAGCATCGTGAAATCCCGCAGCGGCGGCCAGATCGGTCGCCGGCGCCAATTCTATCACGAACCTTGAACGGCCATTGGGTTTGTGCAACGATCCCCATGCCACTGCACACTCTCATAAGAGCGCGGACCTCACTGACCTCAGGGGTAACTCTCTTGATTGAACAGCTTCACTCTTCTTTGATTCAGGACCGCCGAGCAATCAGCTTGGTGTCTCACTTCTCTCAAATGATCCCGCACGATCAGAGTGTACTCGACGTCGGCGCGGGAGACGGATCTTTTGCCAACAAGCTGCAAGAACTTCGGCCCGATTTGCAATTCACGTGCATTGACACTCACCTTCGAACTCAGACCTATCGTCCCGTGACTCAAGTCGACGGCAAGACGCTGCCTTTCCCAGCGAAATCGTTTGGAACGGTCATGTTGGTTGATGTTCTTCATCACTGCGAAGATCCTTTTTCGATGCTCGCCGAAGTTTGTCGGGTGGCAGCGGATGCCGTCGTGATCAAGGACCACCTGCTGCAAGGCGTTCTAGCTGGTCCGACGCTTAGATTGATGGACCGGGTGGGCAATCAAAGATACGGCGTCGAGATCCCCGAACACTACTGGTCGGAACGGCAATGGCGCGCCGCCTTCCAAAAGCTGGGTCTCGAGGAAAGAGAGTGGAAAACCAAACTCTCCCTCTATCCGTTCCCCCTCAACCTGGCATTTGAACGACAGATGCATTTCATCGCGAGCCTGAGTCCATCGAGGCAAAACGGCGCTCACTGAATCAATTTTTCCCGGTTGGGATTGACGGATTACAGACACTGAGGCCGCCCATGTCCCGCATTTGCCCGCAAGTCGGGTCGTCGGCATTGCGATAAACGATTCCGCTCTGATCCAATTTAAACCGCAAGGCAGGAAAGTTCCCAAACTGAAACAGTTGCGGCTGAGATGTTTGTTGCAGGTCCTTAAAACTGTGATCCAGAACTGCCTCAAACCTGTGTCTCACCCAATGCTGAGCCGCGAGAGCAGATGCGCTTGAACCTACTAGCAAACCTAACAATGCGAGTGCGCTCACCCGGTAACTGAGAAACTTTGGGTTCCGGTGAAAAAGCAACACTGCGCTGAGGGGGACCAGAGGCACCAGCCAGAAGTGTGGTGCATAGCGGGCCCACCATGCCTCGGGATTGATAAGTACGGTCGCCAAAATAATCGCAGCTAATACTAGGGCAAGGCGCCGGTGCCTGAGAGGCAGGTGCCTCCACGATAGAATCACGGCCAAGATCAGGCCAAAGCAACCTAGGGCATACAGCGGACCGAAGCCACCTTGACGGCAATCCGTCCCCCCAAAACACCACCACTCCGACCCGTTCACTTGCCACGGCCATTTCAATACAGCATTCTGGCCAAACTGTGGGTTCGCGCTGCGGCTCAGCAAGCTGTGGCCGAGCTTCGACGCCGTGCCAAGATCGCGATAGTTGCCAGGCACCTCATCGCGGAGGAACGTGTTCTTGGCTTCGACCCCCTTCAGGAAGTCGGAAAGAAAGGGGTAAAAGGGGTCGCCATACGTTCGCAGATTTGTAACGTATGGGTTAAATCCGACAATCCCCGTCCCTAGTACGAGAGCAACACCGAGGGCTTTCCAGGCCTTGACGGGAAGGGTTCGGCGATGCCAAATCTCGGCGACCGTTAGCAGACCAGTGAGACCTAAAAGGTAAGCTAGGGCGTGTAATTTAACCGTTGAGAGCAATAACGTACAGAAAGCGATACCCAGCCAAAGCAGCGGGCCGTCAGACACTTTTTTAGAAACAACGCTCATTCCCCAGAGCCCCAACAAGCAAAGAAAGAGCGAGGCGACATAGCCGTCCACGTAGTAGGAGAACAGCTGAGACAACGCCACCGGATTCCCTGCAAGGCAAAGTGTCAATCCAAGCCGAATCAAGCGGGACCTGTGCGGGGCAAGCCGAGCAAGAAATGACCATGCAATGAAGCCGGCGGCCAGCAGGATCAGGATATTGAAAGCCTTCCCGAACTCGATATCAGGGAGTGTTTGATAAACCGCCCGAGCAAAGAGCCAGGGTCCTTTCGAATAGGTATTTAGGATTCGAAATAACGCGG
>JAYVBB010000648.1:0-3348 GCA_043750715.1 Pseudomonadota bacterium
ATGAGCGCGACGCCCGTGACGCCGTAGGTCTCGAAGCCGTCGGCCGAGGGACCGACCGAGTCGCCGGCGTTGTCGCCCGTGTGTGCCGGACGGCCTCGGTCAGCTCGCCGCCTTCGCCGAAGCCGACGTAGCCGGGAGGGGCCCCGACCAGGCGCGCCGTCGAGTGCTGTTCCATGAACTCGGACATGTCGATCCGGATCATTTTGCTTTCGTCGGAGAAGAGCTCGTTAGCGAGAGCCTTCGCCGTTTCCGTCTTGCCGACTCCGGTGGGACCCAGGAAGAGGAACACGCCTTGCGGGCGCTTCGGGTCGTTGACGCCGACGCGCGCGCGTTTCACGGCTTTGGAGATCTTGCGGATGGCGTTGGTCTGGCCGTAGACGCGCGTCTCGAGGCGCTGCTCGAGGTCCAGCAGCTTGCGCGAATCGTCTTCGAGCAGACGGCTGACCGGAATGCGCGTCCAGGCTGCGACGACTTCCGCGACTTCGCGGGCGCCGACGACCTGGCGAAGGTAGGAGTGCTGTTTCTGCAAGAGGGCTAGCTCGGCCTTGATCGTCGTCGTCTCGGTTTCGAGACGCGGCAGCTCCCCGTACTGAAGGCGCGCGGCGAAGTCGAAGTCCGACTGCGTCTTGGCGTTTTCGTAGAGGGTTTTCGCTTCCTCGCGTTTCTTCTCGGCGACCTTCATGCGTTCGAGCAGGTCCTGGTGCCGGCGCCAGATCTTCTCGATCCGCGCGTGCTCGACCTTGGACTTGTCGAGGCGGGCGTCGAGGCCCGCGAGAATCGATTTGTGACCGGGGGCGTTGCCGATGGCTTTGCGCTCGATCTCGGTCTGGTCGATCTGGGATTTCAGCTCATAGAGAATCGACGGCACGCTGTCGATCTGCAGGCGCAGGCGGCTGGCGGCTTCGTCGACCAGGTCGATGGCTTTGTCGGGCAGTTTTCTGCCGGTAAGGTAGCGGACGGAGAGATCGACGGAGGCGGCGAGCGCTTCGTCGTCGATCTGCACGCCGTGGTGGATCTCGTAGCGCGACTTGATGCCGCGCATGATGGCGAGCGCCACTTGCTTGCCTGGCTCCTCGACGTAGAGCGGTTGAAACCGGCGCTCGAGCGCGGCGTCCTTCTCGATGTATTTTCTGTATTCGTCGAGCGTCGTCGCGCCCAGGCACTGCAGCTCGCCGCGGGCCAGCGCCGGCTTCAACAGGTTCGCCGCGTCGGCGCCGCCTTCGTGGTTGCCCGCGCCGACGATCATGTGGATCTCGTCGATGAAGAGGATCACCTGGCCGCGCAGGGCTTCCAGGGCCTTCATCAGATTCTTCATGCGGTCTTCGAACTCGCCGCGGTACTTCGCCCCAGCAAGCATGGCGCCCAAGTCGAGGGTGAGGACGCGTTTGCCCTTCATCGACTCCGGCACGCTGCCGTCGGCGATGCGCAGCGCGATGGCTTCCGCGACGGCCGACTTGCCGACGCCCGGCTCACCGATGAGCAGCGGGTTGTTCTTCTTTTTCCGGCCGAGGATTTCGAGCACGCGGCGCACTTCCGTGTCGCGGCCGATGACCGGATCGAGATCGCCGCGCTCGGCGATCGCCGTCAGGTCGATCGTGAACTGGCGCAGATCTTTTTCGAGCTTCTCCGGCATCTTGCTCGCGGGCTCGGGCTCTCTGGCCTTCGGTTTTTGGATGGGAGCGACGCCGTCGCCGACCGCGCGCTTGGTCGTCAGGCCGGCTTCGAAGGTGTCCTCGCGCTCTTTTTTCGTGACCTGGTCCTGGCCAGCCTTCGCGATGAACGTCTGGATGATGGTCGACTGGCGGCAGAGTGCGTCCCAAAGCAGCGACTCGTGTACGAGCTGACCGCCGGACGCGCCTTCCGCGGTATCGAGAGCAGCGTCGAGGCGACGGCCGAAGTCGATCTTGACCGTGCCGTAGATCCGCGGCGTGCGCTGGAGATGGTTTTCGAGGTGGCGCTTCAGCCGTTCGTTGCCGTTGCCTGCCACGGTGACGGCGTCGGCTCTGAGCAAGGCCAAAGCGACGTGCTCGACCTCGAGCTGCTGGTGGCCGAGGCTTCGCGCGTACTGGAGGCCCTGGTGCAGGGCCTTTTGGCAGGCAAACTCGTAGCGTGAGACGTCCATGGGGAAGTCATCGGCAAGGGAAAGTCTCTAACTTAGGTGATTCGCTCGAGGGTGGGGCTATATAATGACGGCGACCGTTTGGCAGGAGCCTGAAATGCGCCCCCGACCGCAAACGTTTCGCTCATTTCCCGACTTCGATGATCTTGACCTGAAGGTCTGTGACCATCTGATCGAGAAGGGTCGCTTCGTCGGTCGTCAGGTTGCCCTTCGTCTTCTCCTGGAGCAGACGGATGATGTCGATGTTTTGGCGGGCGAGCGGCAGGTTTTTCTGGGCTGCGGGTTTGCCTTCCACGGTGGCCAGCCCCATGTAGTAGAGCGCCGCCGAGGAAAAACCCAAAATCAGTCCCGAGAAGTCCACGCCTTCCGGGGCGTTGCCAGTCTGTGCCATGATGCACCTCCCAAATCATCCAGGACCTTACAGGATTTAATTCCGCGGGAAAAGGACCGATAGAAGGACAATGGTGAAGAAGAAGAAACCGACCGGAGAGAAGCGCGGAGTCTTGTACTTCGTCGCGGAGAAGGGCGACGGCGAAGCGATCAAGCTTCGGCGCGACGCCACCATTTTCGGTCGGGAAAAAGGCGACATCGTCGTGGGCGATCACGAGATCTCTTCGACGCACTGCCAGATCCAGAACATCAGCGGCGTTTACCACATCTTCGACATGAACTCGACCAACGGCACGTTCGTGAACAACGAGCGGATCGTCAAGGCGAAGCTCAACCCGGGCGACGTGATCACGGTTGGCCAGACGAGCTTCAAGTTCGCGCTTGAAGACGAATCGAACGTCCGGCACATCACGACGATCTTCAAGAGCAAGGACAAGCGGAACCTGACCGACAGCAAGTCGAGCCTGGTCGACACGCTGATCGAGAGTGAACTGCGGTCGACGCAGTCGCATGCGCTGACGCTCAAAGTGAAATACCACGACGGCACCGAGGACGAGATCGAGCTCAACCAGCGGACGCTGTTCATTGGACGGGCATCGAGCTTCGGCAAATTCGAGGCCGACCCGGAGATTTCCCGTAAACACCTGCTGATTAAGGTCAACGACACCGGCGAGGTCTTCATCGAAGACCAGGGGTCGACCAACGGGTCGTATCTGAACGGCAAAAAAATCACTGGTATGCACTTGGTGAGGCCCCAGGACGAGGTGCGGGTGGGCACGTCGCTCCTGCACATAGCCGCTAAGAGCGCCTAGCCACGGTTCGATAAATGCAATACGACT